>JALWNR010000411.1 GCA_027083715.1 Bacteroidales bacterium | reverse complement strand
TTTTATTTGTAGGAGTTATCGTAGGTAAATTAATTATGCATAATCCTTATGTTTTAAAAAGCGGTAATTTGTTTCATTTTAAACTTATAAATTAGGTCTTATTTTTTTTAGAAAATTTATATTTTTATTTCAAAACAAAAGAGCTAAAAGAGTGGATGTTTTTTGTAAATTTATACTAAATGCTTAGGATAAAAAGTATATTAATTATCGGCTAATTGGAAATTATCAATACGATGATGTATATATGATTGATAATTAGCATGTTACTGGTGTTTGATAATTAAATTAAAAAAATATATTATGTTAAAAATAAGAGTTACTAAAGAATTTAACTTTGAAATGGCTCATGCCTTATGGGATTATGACGGATTATGTAAAAATATTCATGGTCATTCATATAAACTTTTTGTAACAATTATAGGTGAACCTATAAATGATAAAGAAAGTGCTAAAAATGGGATGGTCATGGATTTTGGAGATTTAAAGAAACTGGTTAATTCGGTTATTGTTGATAAATTTGATCATGCAATAGTATTTAGTTCGGCAGCACCAACTAAGGATTTATTTTTTACTCCACAAATGTTTGAACGTTTTGAGATTTTACCCTTTCAGCCTACCTGTGAATTGTTGGTTGCCGAATTTGCCGATAGGATAAAACCTTTATTGCCGGCTGAGGTTAAACTTCATAGCCTTAGGCTTTATGAAACGGCTACTTCGTATGCCGAATGGTTTGCGGATGATAATGAGTAAGGTTTATATGAGAGTTGTTATGGTACGCATTTTTACAAAAAAATCATATCTTTGCATAAATAAATTATTTTCAAATGGGATTACCTTCATTATTTAAAATACCATCGCATAAGGTTTTTGATTTTAAAACCAGATATTATGATGCGGTTAAAGAAGAATTTGAACAACGTATTGAGCGTGCTAAACGCGATGCAGGTGCAGGAAATGTAGTCAATGAAAAAGGAGAGTATATACCCGCTGTAAAAGGGCAGATGCGTAGATATATTAGTCATACTTATGCTACAAAACAACGAAACAGTTCTAGTTATAGAGTACTTATTATTGCAGTAATTCTTTCGGTAATAGCATATTACATTTTTTATGCTTAAAACTGTAAATTTTAAACTGTTTTTGGTTTTTACAATTCAATCAAATGACTGATATTATAGAATTATTACCCGATTCGGTGGCAAACCAAATTGCTGCCGGAGAAGTAATCCAGCGACCTGCATCTGTTGTAAAAGAATTGGTAGAAAATGCAATTGATGCGGGAGCAAAAAAAATACAATTAATTTTAAAAGAAGCAGGTCGTGGTTTGGTGCAAGTAATTGACAATGGAAAAGGAATGTCGCCAACCGATGCACGTTTGGCTTTTGAACGTCATGCCACTTCAAAAATCCGAAAAGCCGATGATTTATTTGCTATCCGTACAATGGGTTTTCGTGGCGAAGCTTTAGCTTCGATAGCTGCGGTAGCACAAGTAGAACTTAAAACACGGCAAGAAGGGGAGGAGCTGGGTACTTACCTTAAAATCAGCGGCTCGGAAATAGAAGCTCAGGAGTTTGTTAATTGCCCTATAGGCAGTAATTTTGCAGTGCGTAATTTGTTTTTTAATATTCCTGCACGCCGCCGTTTTCTAAAATCGGACAATACAGAGTTTCGACATATCTTGGTGCAATTTCAGCGTATTGTTTTGTGCTATCCTGAAATTTCTTTTTCGTTAAAACATAATGATACAGAGGTATATAACCTGCCTGTATCTAATCTTTATCAACGCATTATTCATGTTTTTGGTGATTCTGTTGGGAGAAATGTGGTACCTGTTGATGTACAAACCGATTTGGTAAACATTAGCGGATATATCGGAAAGCCTGAAATAGCCCGAAAAAAGGGGGGAAATCAGTTTTTTTTCGTAAATAAACGTTTTATGCGTCATGCCTATTTTCATAAAGCAGTAATGATGGCTTATGATAATATTATTCCGCCTGATACACAATCCAGTTATTTCTTGTATTTTGATATTGATCCCTCTCGCATAGACATTAATATTCATCCCACAAAAACAGAAATTAAATTTGAAGACTCACCGGCTGTTTTTCAAATGATACGTGCTGCCGTTAAAGAAGCATTGGGTAAGTATAATGTGGCATACTCCATTGATTTTAATCAAGAAGGTGCTATTGATATACCCGTTTTAACTAATGATACACAATTAAATACTCCCGGTATTGGTATCAATCCAAACTATAATCCTTTTGAAAAAGAAAGTGGAGGAAACACGGAAGGTAGTTTTTCAGGCTTTCAAAAACAAGAAGTACCTGAAAATTGGGAAAGCCTTTACGATGGAATTAAGAATGAAGAAGCTGAACAGCAGCAGTTATTTGTGCAAACTCAGAATACTGCACATATTGCCAATAATTCGGAAAATATATTTTTACTGAAAAATAAATACATTGTTACCTCTGTTAAATCGGGTTTAATGTTGATACATAAGCGTCGTGCACAGGAGCGTATTTTGTATGAACAATTTTTGGCTAATTTAGAGAATCAACAAGCTGTTTCTCAGGTGAGTTTATTTCCTGTTACTTTAAATCTTGATGCTGAAAATGCAAGTGTTATACTTGAAATTAGTGAATCCTTAAAAAAAATAGGTTTTGATATTCAAAAATTTGGGAAAAATGCTTTCGTTATTAATGCAAGTCCTTCTTTTTTTGAAAATTTAGATCCGGTTGAAGTAATTACTCAATTTTTGGAAACCTATAAAGTTACCGGTGGAAATATAGAGAAAGATGCTAATGAAAAAATTGCCGTATCAATGGCAAAAGCAGCCGTAAGTGGCTATCAACCTGAGCTTACCACAATCGAAATGCGTGAATTAATTGATATACTGTTTACTTGTACAATTCCTAATCATTCGCCTACTGGTAAAAACATTATTAAAATAATCAGTATTGAAGAGTTGGATAATATGTTTTAGAATTAATTTTCTTTTTTTATTTATTGATTATCAGGGTTTTATTGGTAAAGCTCTTAATGAACATCCTAATTTTTATCTAAAATATCAATAAAATCAGAGAGTCTCTACTCTTGAACAGAAAAATTAACCCACATTATTACCTTCCGCCGTTCATGCTTTTAGCTTTGTGCAGATACAAAGCTTGTTTCGATTTATCGGAATACACAAAGATAAAAGTAAGGCACCCAACTTTTAGCCTCATGAGCCGAAAGCAAATAAATTTGAGTGTTGTATTTCTTAACCGAAATACTTGTAATTATCAGTTAATCGCTCGGTATGAAAAAATCAATAAAAACCGGTGAATAGTGTGGGTTAAATAGTGCTTGTACATAAAGTTTAATACTTAAATTCCTATATAAACAAACACTAAATATCCTATTTTAAAAGCTATAACGGAATATTGCCATGTTTTTTCTTTGGCAGTTTATCTACTTTGTTTTCCAGCATTTTAAATCCGCGGATTAAACGCTCACGGGTTTGCTCCGGCTTGATTACTTCATCAATATATCCGCGCTCGGCTGCTTTATACGGATGGGCAAACATCGCATTGTACTCATCTTCTTTTTCTTTCAGCTTTTGCTCGGGGTTTTCGGCTGCTTTAATTTCCTTACGGAAAATAATTTCGGCAGCACCTTTTGCACCCATTACGGCAATTTCGGCAGTGGGCCATGCAAAATTTAAATCGGCACCAATATGTTTTGAATTCATTACATCATAAGCTCCTCCGTAGGCTTTGCGTGTAATCACTGTAATGCGTGGTACGGTAGCTTCCGAAAATGCATAAAGCAATTTGGCTCCGTTGGTAATAATGGCGTTCCATTCCTGGTCGGTACCCGGCAAAAAACCCGGAACATCTTCAAAAACAAGCAAAGGAATATTAAAAGCATCGCAAAAGCGTACAAAACGTGCAGCTTTTTTCGAAGAATTAATATCCAAAACTCCGGCAAGATAAGCCGGCTGATTTGCCACTACACCAATACTTTTCCCAGCCAGATGTGCAAAACCGACCACTATATTTTCGGCAAAATCTTTATGTACCTCTAAAAAACTGCCTTTATCTACCACATTACAAATCACATCTTTTATGTCATAAGGCTGATTAGGATTTTCAGGAACTATATTGTTTAGCTCTTTACGGATTTCATCGTCAGGGGTATATTCCACCGTAGGTGGAAGTTCTTCGCAGTTTTGCGGCATGTAGCTAAGTGCCTGCTTTATTTGATTCAAAGTTTCCACCTCATTATTACCTGTAAAATGAGCTACTCCCGATTTTGCGGCATGTGTATATGCACCACCTAATTCCTCGGAGCTTACCTCTTCGTGGGTTACGGTTTTTACTACATTGGGACCCGTAACAAACATATACGAAGTATTTGCTACCATAAAATTAAAATCGGTAATTGCCGGTGAGTAAACCGCTCCTCCGGCACATGGTCCTAAAATTGCGGATAATTGAGGTACAACACCCGATGCCAAGGTATTCCGATAGAAAATATCGGCATATCCGCCAAGCGAAACCACTCCTTCCTGAATACGTGCACCACCCGAATCATTCAAGCCGATAACAGGTGCACCGTTTTTCATTGCCAGATCCATAATTTTCACAATTTTTTCGGCATGTGCTTCGGCAAGTGAACCTCCAAATACGGTAAAATCCTGCGAAAACACATAAACCAAACGTCCGTTTATGGTTCCGTATCCGGTAACTACTCCATCGCCCGGATATTTTTCATTTTCTAATCCAAAATCGTGCGAACGGTGCGTAACAAACATACCCAACTCCTGAAAAGAACCTTTATCGAGCAATATTTCCAGACGTTCACGGGCTGTTAGTTTTCCACGTTTATGCTGAGCTTCAATACGTTTTTCTCCTCCGCCTTTTAAGGCTTCCTGTATTTTTTTATCCAGTAATTCAAATTTTTGTTTTGATGACATTTTGGTTTGGTTTTAGGTAAATTTCAATAACAAATTTAAAGCTATAAATATATAAAATATTTACTTTATGGGTAAGAAAAATGACAAATGGCATTAATTAGTGTTTGTCCATAAAGTCATTGAATTGAAAAAATATCTTTTTGCGCTTTTTTGCTTTTTTCGTTTTGCCTAATACCTAAGCATTTGCTGCAACGAAAAAAACAAAAATTCATCAAAAATCTAATTTTTTCAAAAATCAAGCACTTTATAGACAAACACAAATTAAACACCCTATTGCCAAACGAACAAGAGCTTTACGGAGTTTTTGAGATTTTTTAAAATAGTGTTGAACCCCGGACGGTTTGAGATTTATTCTCTGATAACTTGTACCTCGCCATTCACACCTAATTTAATAATTCCCGAAGGTGCTGATTTTGTAGTATCGTCTTGCCTGTGATTTACGATATAGTCCACGGCTGATTTTATTTCTTCATTGATTTCATCAAAAAAGGCAGGAGCAGGCTGTCCGGAGATATTTGCCGATGTGGAAACAATTGGTTTTTTAAATCGACGAATCAGCTCTTTTGTAAATTCATCGTGCGAAACGCGAATACCAATACTTCCATCTTTAGCTACCAGATTTTTTGCCAGATTTTTTGCTGCCGGATAGATAATTGTTAAGGGTTTTTCGCTTAATTCAATTAAATCCCATGCTATTTCAGGCATTTCATCAATATATGAAGGTATTCGAAAAGTATCGTCAATTAGTACCAGCATTGATTTACTGTCTTCGCGCTGTTTTATTTTATATATTTTTTGTACGGCTTCTTCATTGGTAGCATCACAACCAATTCCCCAGATTGTATCCGTAGGATACAAAATTATTCCGCCACTGTATAAAATATCAAGTGTTTTTTTTATTTCTTGTTGCATTTTTCAATCTGTCTTTTAGTCCGAATAATAGTCCGTCCACAGTAATGGTCGTGGCACAATCAAAATGTTTTTGCGGACAGGCTCTTCTGCCGTGTAATCCGCACGGGCGGCATTTAAGTTCCTTAGCCGTTTCTACAATATACGAATCATCCGATAAAGGACCAAAGCCAAAAGTTGGTATCGTAGAGCAATAAACTGCTGTTACCGGAGCATTCATTGATGAGGCAAGGTGCATAGGAGCAGAATCGTTGGTGTAATTCATTACTGAATCTTTCATCAATGCTGCTGATTCCAAAAGGCTTAATTTTCCGGCAAGATTAAAAGTTTTCGGGCTTTCTGCTTTCAAACGAATATCTTCACACAGTTTTTTATCATCGGGTCCTCCCAGCAAATATATTTTATAGTCTTTTTCAAGCACATGAATTAAATTTATCCATTTTTCGGCAGGCAATTGTTTGGTAAACCACACAGAAGCAGGTGAAATACACACATAATTTGCTATTTTATATTTTTCAACTTTTGCAAACTGCTCATTTGAAGGATACAGACGAGGCATTGCCGGGTTTATATCAGTAATTGCTTTAATCAACTGATGGTTTCGTTCAATTTCATGAACTCCGCTGTTCATATCATGCCTGAATTTTTTGGTAAAATATTTAGATAGCGGATTTTTGTCAAAGCCTATTTTAACCGAAGCACCTGAAAAAGCAGTAACAACACCGGTGGATAAATATCGTTGCAGGTTGATTACATAAATGTATTCTTCTTTACGTATTTCTCTAAGAATTTTTAAAAGATTTCTGTATTTATTCCCTTTTTTGTTCCAAACATATAATTTAGAAATAAACGGATGCCCTGCAAAAAGAGACTCATTGCCTTTGCGTACTAAAAAATCTATTTGTGATTCAGGAAATTTTTCGTGTAGTTTTTCCAATACTGATGTTGCCAGTATTGCATCACCAATAAAAGCTGTTTGTATAACTAATATTTTCTTTTTTAATGTAAAAGGCATCTTTCGAAAATACTTTTTAATGATGAAACAAGATGAAACAGGACAGATAAAATATTCACCTGCCCTGAATTAAGTTTGCAAATATAATACAACTATTGTACCTAACCCGCAAAATTCACCGCTTTTGTTGTCGCTACATTACAATACATTTACTGTCAGTACATTAAGTGAGTTTTATCACAAAACAAACGCACTCAAATTTATTCGCCTTTGGCTCATGAGGCTAAAGGTTGGGTGTTGCTTGAAATTCTCTTCACGCATCTACTTCGTTACGAATTCCTTGAACTTTTCTCTTTACAAGCGTAGCTTGTAAAAAATATAGAGATATATCAGCGGAATTCGGTGCCTCGTATCTGCATAAAGAGAATTTCATGAACTGCGAAGCACCTCACCGAAGGTAATTATAGCGGCTAATCGAATAAAAAATCTATTATGTTGTATTATAGATGTTTGAAAATATTCGGTATATAGAAAGTTAGTACTTTTAAATAGTAAAAAAAATACATATCACATAGATAGTCAATGATTAGGGGAGGTTTTCACTAAAATATATGTTGTAAAAAATAAAATTTGTCATACAATGTTTAAAAATAAAACCGGATAAAAACACAGAAATACAAAAAGTGATTAAAAATTAAAAGAAAAAGCGGCTGTGTTATCAGCCTCTTTTTTTTATACTGCAACGTTATATTCGCGCAAAGCATCATTTAAAGAAGTTTTTAAATTGGTTGATGCTTTTCTTTTACCGATAATTAATGCTGCTGGCACTTGAAATTCGCCTGCAGGGAATTTTTTGGTAATACTTCCCGGAATTACTACCGATCGGGCAGGAACCACTCCCCGATACTCAACAGGTTCATTACCGGTTACATCAATAATTTTAGTTGATTTGGTTAAAACCACATTAGCGCCTAAAACAGCTTCTTTTTCTACACGTACACCTTCAACCACAATACAACGTGAACCAATGAAACAATCATCTTCGATAATTACCGGTGCTGCCTGTACTGGCTCCAATACTCCGCCAATACCAACCCCTCCGCTCAAATGCACATTTTTACCAATTTGTGCACACGAACCAACGGTTGCCCATGTATCAACCATTGTTCCTTCATCAACATAAGCACCAATATTTACATACGAAGGCATCATGATTACTCCGCTTGAGATATAGGCTCCGTAACGAGCTACGGCATGTGGTACTACACGTATGCCCAACTCTTTATATCCGGTTTTCAGTTTCATTTTATCATGAAATTCCAAAACGCCGGCTTCCATTACTTCCATTTTTTGTATCGGAAAATATAATATCGTTGCTTTTTTTACCCACTCATTTACTTGCCAGCCGTTTTTTGTTGGCTCAGCCACACGCAATTTGCCTTTATCCATTAATTCAATTACCGTGCGAATTGCATCTTGAGTTTCCTGATTATCCAGAAGGGAGTTGTCTTCCCACGCTTTTTCAACTATTTTTTGGTAATTTTCTATCATAGCTCTATTTTTTATTGAAAGACAAAAATAGAAAATTCATCTATAAAAGTATCTTTTTATTAATACAAATAGTTGTAAATTCACATTTTTTTAGTTAAATACCTGTTAATTTTACAGATAAAAATACAATTTAGCAGTATATAAAATATTGACAGTTGTAGAAGAGAGGAATATCCAAAAATTATAAATTTAAAATTCGTTTTTAATTGCTAATATAATTAAGGCATTTGCCACAGTTCGTTCTCCTTTTTTATCACTTGGTGTGTTTACAACTCCTTTTTCTTTTGTCCATATAGTTGTAGAGCCTCCTCCATCCAGATTTATTGCATCTGAGCAACCTAAATTGTATAAGAAAACTTGAAGTTCATACAGATTCATTCCTGTTGCTATTTCAGATCTTCCATCAATAGTAATAAAAAATATTGAATCTTTTGCTATGCCTAAGCATGTTCTAGGGTGGCGTTTGTGGGTAAACTCCAAATCAGGAAGGGCTTGAAGTTTAGAATTGTGTATCAACAAGGAACCTGAAATTAAAACAATATGTTCTTTTTTTGATTTTTTGTAAAAATTTTCAGATTTAGCTAACTGTATTATTAGCTTATGCTTTTTATTTATAATAATTGCACCATTGAGTATTGAATCAACTTTTCCCCACTTTAAAGCCGGATCTCTTGTATAATTTATTACTGTATCATTTATTTCAAAATAAGTAACACTACCTCCCTCGTCAACATTGAAAAAACTACCATTAATTGCTGCAACAGCATTTTTATTAGCAGCCAATTGGCTTGTTTTTATCAGTGTGGAATCAGAAAAGGCGACATCTATAATGTAGCTTTTGTTTAAAGCTTTTTTGGGAAGAGATAATATGTTTATTCTTTGACTACTGTTAAATAGTGAGTCATTTATAGACCTGAGATGATAAAGCTGATTTTGGTTTTTGTACAGTTGTTTTTTTATTCCGCAAGAGAGTGTGATGAATAATAGGGAAAAAGACAATATTGGCAAAACTATTTTGTTCATATAATTGAATTTAGAAAAGCAAGTTACAAAAAAAAACGGCTGTGATTTACAGCCGTTTTAAAAACTATTACCAACCCGGGTTCTGTGTCAGTTTAGGGTTTAATGTAATTTGATCTGCCGGTAACGGATAAAGATATTTTCTGTCGTTCCAAGGTGTTCGTCTGTCTGATGCTGCTTGTGCATAAATATAACCATCAGCTGTTTTAATAACATCAATTGATTGTTCAAAAACAACTGTAGAGGCAACTTTTACACCATAAAAACTATCTTCTTTATCATAGTACGGACCTTTTGCCCATCTTAATAGATCAAACTTCCTAAAAGGTTCTAACATCAGCTCAACTCTACGCTCTCTTCTTATTTCCCATAATAATGGATCTACTGATGCGTCTCTGTCATCTGCATTAAAACCAACAGACATTGTTAAATGAGCAACTCCTGCCCTGTCTCTAAGTAAGTTTATTGATTTATCCAAATCGCCTTGCGAAATAGTTCCTAACTCAAAAGCGGCTTCTGCATAATTTAGTAATACTTCTCCGTATCTGAAAATTGGTGCATCTGTAGTAGCTTGTACTCCTTGTGTTGGCTGCGTTCTTATTAGTTCATAAGTAGCATATTTTACCGGTGAATACATGGGCACTCCTTTGTTAAACGGGAAAACCAATCTTGTAGTATCGATAATATTTGCCATTCTTAAATCTCGCCCATCGGTAATTCCAACATAAACCGGATATGATGTATAAGCTGTTTTTATTGTATCAGTAGTTGAAAATTCCCACTCGGTATATCCTGGATGTGTAGTTCCATCGTATCGGACAGGTCTTCCATCAGCCATTAAAAATGAGGATACTGCTGAGTATGAGAATCCAAAAAATGGTTCATGGAAAATAAAACTATGAATACTATGGCGCATGTTTTCATTATACATTTTAAACATTATGATTTCAGGATTTGCGGATAAATCTTCACTGGAAAAAAGATCCACATAGCTGTCGCTAAGTTGAAACATTCCTGATTGCATAATTGTATTTGAAGCGTTATATGATTCTTGTAGCAGTTCGGTTGCCATATTTGCATCAATATTATGATATTTAAATGTTGTTCCGGCAGCTAAACATATTCTTGATTTTAATGCTAAAGCTGTCCATTTTGTTACATGTAATTTATCATCAACATCATCAAGATTGGCAATGGCAAAATCGAGGTCTTCAACTATTTTACCCAAAACAAAAGTTTGTGGGTCTCTGGCTTTGAATAATTCTTCTTCATCATTGCTGTCCAATGGTTTATCATAATATGGCACATCACCAAATGTTCTAACTTTTTCCCAGTACAAATATGCCCTAAAAAAGCGTCCTAAAGCAATATATTTATTTTTGATGGCTTCATCAACTGATGCTTTGTTCGCTCCATCAATAAGAATATTTGCTTTACGGATTTGATCCCATGTCCAATCAGTTCCTGCAGATGTTGCGGGAACAGTAGTTGGAAAGTCTAATTCAATTCTATTATCCAAAGCGATAACATCATCATTGTTTACCGAAAAGAAGTGATCACCTCCAAAAAAACCACCGTTTCCATATCCCTTAAAGTTATTGTATAATCCATATGAAAATGATTCTAAGTTCGATTCACTTGTCCAAAAATTATCATCGGTAAACTCTGTTTCGGGTTGAATATCTAAAAAGTCTTTTCCGCAGGCAGAAAAAACAATTATTGTCAGTATAAATAATATTTTTTTCATAATTCTAAAATGTTAATTGTAATCCTAATGAAAAACTTCTTGTTTGTGGTAAGTTGGTACCATAAAATGAGTATGAAGAATGGCTGTTGATACTTGATTCCGGATCAACAGGTATAAATGAGCCTGTCCATTCCCATACATTATAAGCTGCAAAATAAACCCTTATTTTTTCAATCTTATACTTTTGTAATATTCTGGCAGGAAGTGTATATCCAAAAGTTAAATCTTTAAGACGGAAATATGATAAATCTTGAAGATATCTAGATTGTGGTACTAAATTGTTTATTCCTCTCATATTCATATAACCACCCGGAGTTAATAAACGTCCAATATTTCTGGTATTCGGAATATAAGTAGCTAAGTTAGAAGCAAACGGACGCGGATAAAATGCATCTGTATTGTCTTCGCGCCAGTAGTCTGTTTGATAGGCAAATAAATTATCATAATGGAAATTAGCAATAGCTACGTTTCCAATTCCCCAATAATCTCTTTTGCCGATACCTTGAAACAGGATGTTTAAATCAAAACCTTTAAAGTCTGCTCCTAATCGGATACTGTATTCGTATCTGGGTGTTGTATTTCCTATAACAACAAGGTCTCCATGATCATCTTTGGTAAAAGTACCTTTGTCCACAACACCATCACCATTTTGATCCACATATTTTACATCTCCGGGCCCTAAATTAAAACCTGATGAATAAATATTGGGATCTTGAACAGGGATACCATCTCCTAGAGAACCATCTGTATTAAAATCATCTGCTTGGAATAATCTATCCGTTTCAAAACCCCATATTTCACCTAATTTCATGCCCGGATAAAAATCCGAAAGAATTCCGGTTTCATTATTCCATTTTGTAATTTCGGCAGTTGCATCAGATAATATACCTGTAAGGTAAACATTAAAACCATTACCAAAATGATGTTTAGCATTTACAGTAAATTCCCAACCGCGTGTTCTTAATTCACCGGAGTTTACTTGTGGAACAGAAGCACCAAAAACTACCGGAAGTTGCTCACCGGGGCCTAGCATATCTTTGTTCGTTCTTTGATACCAATCAAAGATGAATTCAATTTGATTATTGAATAGTCCGATATCCACTCCAAAATCTAATGTTTCAATAGTTTCCCATGTTAAAGAAGGAGAAACTGCCCTGGGGTTGTTAAATGTTTTTTCCAGTTGGCTGTTAGTTATCCAATAGGCATCTGTACTGCTAATAGTTGGTACAAAAGCATACTGTCCAACATCTTGATATCCGACTTGCCCCCATGATACTCTAAATTTAAGATTACTAACTTTTACTGCTTGCAACATATTATTAGCAAATTCTTCTTCTGATATTCTATAACCTGCAGACATTGATGGGAAAAATGCAAATCGGTCTCCTGCAGGAAATCTTGAAGAACCATCCATTCTTCCGTTTAACTCTAACAATAATTTATTTTTATAATTATAGTTTATACGTGCAAAAAACCCTAAAACACTCCATGATTCTTTTGCATTACTGGCACTGGCATCACCTGTGGCTAATGCTAGTTCCGGTAAATTGGGGTCTAATAAAAATGGTTTTTTTGCATAAATATATAAATAGTTGCTTTTTTCAACATTCATACCTCCTAATACTGAAAGAGTATGTCCTTCTTTTTTTGTGTTGAGATAGTTAACAAAAGAATTCATTGAATACAATTCTTCATTTTCGGTTCTGTAAGTAGTTTGATTTCGTGAAGTACTTGTAGAATAATAAACCGGATCAAATTGTGGAGGGTTACCCTGACTCCACCAGTTTATCATCGGTACCGAACCTCCTTTTTCATGGTTTGCATCAGATGAATGCGAATATGAGAAGTTTGTAGTGAAATTCAATAGTTGTTTATTTTTATCTAAAAGTTTAAGAACCAGCTCTAAGGTGTTTTTTGAAAAGTCTCTTTCAAAACTATTCCTGTTAGCTTCTCTTAAAAAACCTATTGGTCCGATAAAACTACTACCTTCCGGAGCACCGAAATAAGTGCCGTCAGAAACTCCATAAGGAAAATTACTAGGCCACCTTAAAGCATAAAAAAGATAACCTAAGGTGCTTGAACGATAGTTAAAAGGTTCTTCATATATTCTTTTAGTATAAAGTGTTCTGAAATTTACAGTTGCCCAATCGTT
Organism: Bacteroidales bacterium; assembly: GCA_027083715.1. Taxonomy (GTDB): domain Bacteria; phylum Bacteroidota; class Bacteroidia; order Bacteroidales; family NBLH01; genus NBLH01. Next base: position 2,100 of record JALWNR010000411.1, on the reverse strand, counting down.
TAAATCAGCTATTAAATTACCATTGAAAGTATGCCTGTTGAAAGTTTCCGTATTTACTTTATATAAACCTTCTTTGGCATTAAATCCGTAAGACATATTGTATCTAACTTTATCAGAACCTCCACTAACAGATATATTATGTGTTTGTGCAAAAGATTTATCTGTTAATATCTGATCAAACACATCCCAAGACCTGTATGAGTAAAACTGTCCCCCAATTACTTCAAAATCACGACCTTCAACCATAACATCACTAGTCATACTGCTTCCCAGATATCCATATTGTTTTTCCCAGTCAATACTTTTCTGCTTCCAATCATCGCCTCCCATTCCAAAAGCAAAGGGAGCTGCACCATTATTTCGTTCTTTAGCAGTGTGGATTGCATCCATTAAATAATCCATAGGTGCCGGCTTAATATCAAAAATAGGAATATTCATGGCAAAATTATTGGAGTAGTTTACAGTTGTTTTACCTTTTTTACCTTTTTTCGTGGTTATTAATACTACTCCAAAAGCAGCTCTTGCCCCATATATAGATGTTGAAGCAGCATCTTTTAATACCGATATTTTTTCAATATCTTCAGGGTTAATATCCGTTAATTTCCCTTCAACACCATCAATAAGTACCAGCGGATTGCTGTTTCCGTTCACGGAGCCATAACCTCTTAATTTAATATCAGGCGATTCATTCAAATTACCACTGCCATAGGTGATGGTAACCCCGGAAACAGTTCCTTGCAGACTTCTTCCTACATCTGCAACAGGCTTTGATTCAAGTGTTTTGGCTACATCGACAGTAGAGACGGCACCTGTTAAATTTTCTTTGCGCATAACACCGTATCCTACAACGACAACCTCTTCTAAGCCTACATCTGACGCATTTAAAGAAACATTAATCACTTTTTGGTTACCCACTTTAACTGTTTGTGTTGTATAACCAATGAATGAAAAACTTAGTGAAACATCATTTCCGGGTACTTTAATTGAATAATTACCATTCATGTCAGTAATTGCTCCCTGTGATGTTCCCACAATTGCAACATTTACTCCGGGTAAACCGGAACCATTCGAAGCATCAGTTACCTTACCTGTAACTGTTCGTTCCTGAGCATTCAACCCTATACCAAATACTAATAAAAGCATTAGGGTTGAAATTACGATTTTTCTCATAAAATAAAGTTTTGGTTAATAAAATAGATTAATAAGAGCATATATTACTTTATTATAAGACGTAATACCGTAAGATGTCATACATATTTTGCGCGTATAACAATTCATCTTTATATTAAGTCATAAAATAAAAAAATTATATGCTATAAATATTTAGGTAAATATACAGAATTTTTTGTAAACCTTATATATCATTGCTAAAAAACATATGTATTTTTATTTTTTTTTGAAAAATATTATTTAAGGCGTATGAAATATTTCCTATTATTTTGTTAATAATTTGTATTATATCTATTAAATATGTTCAGTATTGCTTTAATAAATCTACTAATTATGGCATATTTTCAAAATATTCTGGAACAAGTTAATAATTATGTATAAATTTGTTTCAAAAACATGCAATCCAGACGAAAATTCATTTATTTAACTACACTTTCTGCTTTGGGATTTAATAGTGTTGCAGAATTTAAAATTCCATTATATTTTATGACAGAAGACAATTTAAAAAAACGTGCAAAAAAAATTCATTCGCAAATTTTAACATTAGATTCACACTGTGATACACCTTTAAATATTGTCTATAAAAACATTGATTTGTCCAAAAGACATGACCCCTACATAACAGGAACCAAAATCGACTATCCTAGAATGAAAGAAGGTGGTTTGGATGCATCTTTTTTTGCTGTTTTTGTGGGTCAGGGAGAACGCTATCCGTTAGCGAAACAAAAAGCTAAGGAAGAGGCATTAAAAATTTTTTCGGCAATTCATAAATCGATTTTAGCTAACCCTAATATGGTGGAAGCTGCATTGAAATATGAGGATGCTAAACGAATTGAGAAAACCGGAAAAAGAGCAATCTTTATAGGTATGGAAAATGGATATCCAATAGGTGATGATTTAAAAAATATTGAGGAATTTTATAGTCTGGGA
>JALWNR010000410.1 GCA_027083715.1 Bacteroidales bacterium | reverse complement strand
TATCTGCTTTATTATTATGATTTTACTGTATTACAACAAATTAAAGAATGTGTATATTTCTATAACAGGGATCAAATTGCCAAAGATATTGCTAATTATTTATATGCAATAAATTTTGAAATCAATACAGAAATTAAATGCCCTTATACAGGGGATAAATTTATTGTAGATGATGATTTTTTGAAAAATTTTGAAGCAATTTATTTGGGTACAATAATTAAAGCCGGTGAACGAAAAGTTTTTAGAGACAAAAATCAAAAAGAATACGTTAGCGAAACATTAGCACAAGAAATAAACGTTCATAATAAAGATATCAGAGAAACGACGCAATTTAAAAGACTTTTTGCCGATTATACTACTAATTTAAAACAAAATGCTTTGGCTCCGCATATTGGTAATAAAAACTTCCGCAGAGCAATTCTTGATTACGGTACTAAAAATTTTGAGAAATATGACCTAAGACTTAAAAAGGACATAGAAAGATTATTGAAAAACATGAAAAAAAGATACGGCTATACCAAAAAAAATGCAATAAAAGCAATAATTTATATAATAGACAAAAATTAGCGGAAACAAAAGGAGATACACTCTCCTGTCAGCAATACACAAACCTAACCCGCAATATACTTTATAATTAAACCAATTAATTTGTCCCGTGTTATTGGCTTGGCTATATAGTCATCGCAAGCATTTTTTAAGGCTTCCTCCCTGTCCTGCTCCATTGCAAAAGCCGTTTGAGCAATAATCGGAACATTGCTATTAATCATTTTAATCCTTTTAGCGGCAGTATAACCGTCCATTCCATCCATTCTGACATCCATTAAAATAATATCAGGGCGATACTTTTCGTATAGTTTAATTGCTTCGGCTCCATCCTTTGCCCTGAGAGTTTTAATTTTCGTTTCACTAAGCAAAACCTCTAATAAAATATAATTTGATTCATCATCCTCGGCAATCAGTACTGTTTTTGAACTTAAATCAGCAATGTTTTCAAAACTCATATTTTGAGCTACGGGTATTTTATCCGCCGGAATATAAGGTATTGTAAAGAAAAAATCAGCTCCTTTGCCGGATACTGATTTAACGGATATTTCACCTCCAAGAAATTCGACAAACGATTTAGACAACGCCAGTCCTAAACCGGTGCCGCCCTGATTAACTCTATTTAGATGCTCTATTTGTCTGAACCGGTCAAATATGAGCTTATGCTTATCTTTAGGTATCCCAATTCCTGTGTCCTGCACATGAAACTCGATAAATGCACCTGTTATCTGATAATAAACACGTACTGATCCAAAATCAGTAAATTTGATGGCATTACTGATCAGGTTAGATAATACCTGATACAGCTTTAATTTATCACTCAAAATTGTTACAGATGTACTTCCAGATGTTTTCTCCACAACAAGGTTTATACCTTTTGCCTTAGCACGCTGTTTGTAAAAATCATACAACTCACCCAAAAGTTTTTTAATATCAACAATATCCTCGTGATATTTCAATTGTCCCGCCTCAATTTTTGAAATATCGATTATGTCATTTATCAAATCCAGCAAACGAAAACCACTCTGCTGAATGATATGGACATATTCATCAATTCTTTGCTTATCTTTTAGGTTAGACAACAAATCAGAAAAACCAATTATTGCATTCAAGGGAGTTCTGATTTCATGCGACATATTCGCTAAAAAAGCAGATTTAAGCCTGTCGCTCTCCTCTGCTTTATTTTTTGCTATTTCCAGTTCCTTTGTTCTTTCCTTTACAATATCTTCCAAACGATTTCTGTAAAGTAGTAATTCCGAATTTTGTTTTCGCAAAAGTTCGTGTTGATGTTTAATTTGTTCCAACTGCTCTGCTATCTGACTTTCTGCAAATTTTAATCGTGTGATATCTGATTCAATGGCAACAACCATTTCAATTTCATTATCAGCATCAAAAATAGGACTTAATGTTGTTTGTATCCATATCTTCTTTCCTGATTTAACTGTATTTTCCACCGAATATTTAACCGCAATTTTTTCTTTATAACATTTTTCAATAATTAATTTAATATCAGGATTTTGACTTGAATCAATTAGGTTTCGACCTCTTTTTTTGGTAAATTCTTTATAAGTGCATCCGTATATACGCTCAAAAGCCTTATTTACCCACATTAAATTACCCCGTTTGTCAAAAAGTAAGATGGCATTTTCCGTTTTTTCAGCTACAATTGAAAGTCGATACAATTCTTTGTTTACTATCTCTATTTCTTCCAGTTGCGATTAAATTTCTTCATTCTGAGCCAGAATTTCCTCTAATTGTGCCTTAATTTCATTATTTTTTTCCTTTATCTCCTCGTTTTGTTTACTGATTTTTTCCTCTGCCTCTTTTTGTTTGGTTATATCAGAATCTATAATGATTAGTTGAACTACCTTATCGTTATCTATTACCGGGGTTATGGTAGAAATAAGCCATATCGGGTCACCTGCACGGGTAATATCACGTTTTTCAAAATAAACGGTTTCTTTATTAATAATGCTTTTACCAAATGCCACTTTCACTTCAGAATCAGTGTTACGCCCAAAAATACTCTTTCCTCTTTCAATAATTAATTGATTAAAAGAGTAGCCATAAAATGCAGTATAGGCTCTGTTAATCCATATAATTTGTCCATTACTGTCGGTTATCATAACAGGATTGTATGCTTCAATAGCAACCAAGGCGAGCTTCTCTGTTATATTTTTGTCTAAATGTTCCAATTTATCGGGAGCTTAATATAAAACTCTTATTATGGAAAGTAAAAGTAAGAATTTTTTACGAATTTAACGTTTTTTTTGTAACTTTAACTGTTAAAATCATTAAACCCCAAAATAATGAATACTCCTACCCTATATGAAAATAAATTTATTAGAATCAGTTTTCTAAAAGACAAAGGTTTTATAGAGGAAATTTGGAAAGATTTTGCTGAGGATGATGAAATAAAAGTTGCAAAAAACAAACTTACAGAGATGTTAATTTATACGCAAGCAAATGCATACTTGTCTGATTTAAGAAACTTTAAAGGAGCCAGTCCTAAAATCCAGTTATGGGTGCGTGATATTTGGTTTCCGGAAGCGTATAATGCCGGTTTACGAACTATTGCTTATTTATTCAGTAAAGATGTTTTTGCTGAATTCTCAGTCGAAACAGCCATTGCTGGTGAATATGCAAAAAAGGTTAATCTGCAAAAATTTAAAACAATTAAAGAAGCTGAAAAATGGTTAAGCAATTTTTAAAAAATTCTATTTTTCATTCTTCTTGAACGAGCCAATCCAATACTAAAACTTGCTTTTATGGCAAAATAATAATTTCCAAAATCACTTTCATCGGGTATGCTTGTGCTGCCAAAAAATTTACTGTATTCTGCCGATAAATTGAAAACCTCCCAAAACGAAAAGCCCACAATCGGGCGAATACCAAAATTTAATCCTCCTGCATAAAAAATCCCGTAAACTCCGGCGCCCATTCCCACAAACGGATGTACTTTCCAGTGAGTAAAACGGTAATTTACCGTAGGTAAAACCGAATAAACATCATAAGCAGTTATGGCATCCGTTACAAAATTTTCCTGAACGAAATTAAATTCAAGATTTAAACCATAAGTCCAATTCCGGTCATAGTTCCAAATAAGCATCCAATGTATTCCACCACCTGCATTTTTATCATTAAAACGTGATATTTCCGGATTAAAAAACCGTTCAGGAAGCCCTACCTGAAATCCTACATTAAGACGAATATCTTTTTTTTGGGCTGTAATTGTTGATGCTGCAACAATAAATATCACCAATAATATTTTTCTCATAACGAATTCTGATTTTTATGTATTTCGTGTGTTTATAATTTTATATTTTATTGATAATTAACATATTAGTTTTTCGCATTGCATTAT
>JALWNR010000409.1 GCA_027083715.1 Bacteroidales bacterium | reverse complement strand
TTTGTATATTAATAGAATAATTAGTATTTTCTGTAAAAGAATTGACAAAATTCAGGTGTACAATTGAAGGGTCGGCATCCAAAGTAGCTGTTTGGGGGTTACCAATGGCATTATTTATTGTGTAACTTACCGTATTTTCGGCAGAAGTTTGGTCAAGAGCTTCATTAAATTTTAAAATAATGTTATTGGCATCAGAAGTTGCTACCGATACTAATTCAGGCGGATAAATATCAGGAGGGTTACCAGTTACGGTAACTTCATCAAAAATAGTTTTATCGCCGGCATTTGGGTTATTTATACGAACGATAATTTGAATATTTGTTCCTGAACTTATGTTTTGACTAGCTGTTACGCTACCAAAATTTCCAATATTTTCTCCATTGGTTGCAAAAAGTGTTTCTGTACCGCCATCCAGTTTATAGTAAACTTTTACATATTTAAGGGTATTCGTAGAAGTTCCCGTTTCTGATACTAATAATGAAAGTACAATATTGGTAAAGCCTGAAATATCAATTATTTCAGAAGACCAAACAGCTTCACCGTCAATATCTACTGCTTCCATTCTGCCCCCGCTGGTAGTTACAGTTTTTATATAATCAGCAGCATCTGCAAGTGTGCAAGCAGTAGCATCTAATGACCAAGAGGTAATGCCGCTCATATCACTACCTCCTCCCCAATATCCCTTTTCAGGAACTGAAAAACTTTCGCGCCAAATTTCATCAGCAAACAAACCGTTTTGGTATAATAAGCTGGTTAACAAAATAATGGTAATTTTATAAAAGTGATTCATGGCTAATACAATCGTTAATTAGTACTGCATAAAAGTATAAATATTATAGCATTGATGTAAAAATATCGATTAAAAATATAATTTTGTAGTCTTTAAATTCATATTATGAGAAAATTTGTCTGGTATATTTTAAATAAGTTACATATTGCATCCATTGTACAATTGGTATTGAAAAGTGGTTTAAAAGAGGATGGCTGGTTTAAATCTTATTATACAAAACAGGCAGTTGATAAAGAAGGAGAACCTATTCCATGGTGTACTTATCCATTTATAAAGTTTATAGAACCGCGTTTAAATTTTAATATGGAAGTATTTGAATATGGTTGTGGAAATTCTACATTCTGGTATGCGAAGCGTGTAAAAAGTGTTACTTCGGTAGAGCATAATCGTGCTTGGTATGATTTGGTGAGTATAAAATCACCGAAAAATTCAAAAATTATTTATAAAGAATTGGAATATGGCGGAGCCTATTCAAAAGCAGTTTTTGATGAAAGAAGAAAATACCATATTGTAGTTATTGATGGAAGAGACAGGGTTAATTGCGCTAAAAATGCAGTTGAAGCATTGCATAATAACGGAGTTGTAATATTTGACAATACAGATCGGGAGCAATATTCCAATGGAGTTGAATATTTGTTGGTATTGGGTTTTAAGAGATTGGACTTTCATGGATTGAGTCCTGTAACAGCACATAATAATTTGACAAGTATTTTTTACCGGGAGAACAATTGTTTAGGAATTTAAATTGCTAAACTTTACTGCTCAATAACTGAATATTGGATGGTTTTACTACCAATTTTTCCATTTTCGGACATTCCTTCAATAATAATTTCAAACACACCGCCAATATCTGAGGTGTAAAACTTAATTTTTGCATTACCCGCTGCATCTGTTTGAACATTGGGATTCCAATAAACAGCTATACGCTCATCGGGTTTATTGTAGTTTTGTTGAGGTTTGTATTTTGGGCTGTAAAATGTACGTGGTGTATGATATCCAAGCATTTTAAAGTGATATTCTCCTCTTTTATAAAAATAGCCTTTTTTGGTATAAACGGCGATAACACCGTTGGAGCCTCTCGAACCATAGATTGCAGCAGAAGGACCTTTAAGTATTTCTACCCTATCAACATCATTGACATTAACGGATTGTATTGCATCAAAAGATGTAACTACCCCATCAATTAAATACAGAGGGTCATTACTTAACATGAAACTATTTGGACCTCTAATCATAGAGCTGTTTCGTCCGATACTTAATCCGGGAACTTTTCCGCGTAATGCTTCCATTACCGATGTATATCCAGAGTAGTGAGCATCATTAAAATAAATTATCTGATCGGCTTTATTATGTAGTTTAAAGTCTTTAGGAACATTTGGATCATCGACTTCCTCAGGTGGAGCTTGGTATTCAATTTTGTGCTTAACCAGCAGGCTATCTGAAAAAAAACTTGTATATGGATTAAAATTAAGTCCTATATCTTTATCTTTTTGCAATAGTACCATGATATTTTTTCTTCCATAGCGCGATCTGAATTCCAGTAGTACATCTAATGTATCGTTATAATCCAGACTATCAAACGAAAATCTGCCTTTTTTATCTGCTTGTGTTTTATAAACATCATTATACCTGTTTAAGAATGTAAGTTTTATCGTAGCATATTTTGCCGATATATCAAATACATATTTTGTAAGTCTTCCGCTAATACTTATCAAATGTTCAAGGGGAAAATCCGGTTCGGGCAGAGTATCTCCTAATATTTTTTCCCAACGAAATTTTCGCCAGGCTTGGGTCATCAGTAATAAATCTAAATTTTTTTCAGCATCGGGTGCACCGGAAAAATAATACAGAGCTTGCTCAATATTTCCACGAACATCTGACGATAGGAGTAATGAACTGATAATATTGGTTTTGTTCAGGTTTTCTTTTAATAATTGCTCTTTAAGGTTTACTGAAACAGAGAGGTTTGCTTTAAGGGGATTTCCGTTTTTATCTTCTGCACGAATGTTTAATTCTACTTTTTGCCGCCTTGCAAATTTTTCTTTATCCAATTTTGCTCTAATATTCATAAAATCATGATGATTAATAAAAACAAGGCGTTCGCATTGCGCTTTGCCGTATCCGTCAAATACAGTTATTTGAGCTATTCCTGTAGGGAATAAAGTATTTGGGATTTTTACTTGAATTTCATTTTTTTTAAATTGAAGAGCTTTATTAAAACATAATTTCCCGCCGGTTTGAGCAAAAAGATATACGGTTTTGGCAACAGGGTCGTTATAGAATTTTTTATTGGTTGTTATTTTTATCAACAAGTATTTATCATTCTCTTGTTCAACATGCAAAGTATATCCTTTTTTTAAAATCTCGGGAAGTTTATATTTGCCGTATTTTTTACCTTGATAATTTATTAGCGCATAATATCTTTTTTCTTGTTTGGGCAAAAAATCCAGAAAGCCCATACCTAAATGTGTACTGGTAAAACTGCTTATTTTTTTACCATTTTTTGTATAAATTACACCGCTAATTTTTATGCCTTTTCCTGAATTATCAATGGCTTTAAAGGCTAACTGACTTTTTAAACCTTGTACTAAATTACCTCCTTCGGGAAAGAATTGGACATCAATTTTTAAGGATTGTTTGGTCAGCGACTTGGCTTTACGGTGCATTTCCTTATTGTAATATAATTTTTCAGGATGAATAATGCTAAATTTTTTTGTAAAAAGATAATCTATTCCGTAATTTTTCATATTACGTGTGTAGGCTCTAATTTGATATATTCCTGTTTTTATGGTGTCGTGCATTGGAAAATCGCCATAAGCCAATCCATTTTTTAATTTTAATAATTGTTGCATGAACACCTTTTTCTCTGGTGATATTAGTTCTACGTATAAATTAGTGCTTATGGTATCCGGTTTTTGATATTTTGAATTAAAAAGATAGGCTTTGTACCAAAAGCGTTGGTTTGTGTAAAACTCTTTACGGTTAATGTGTAGATATACTTTTTGTTGTGGAACTTTTTGTGTATATAAATTAAAGCGTGCAGTAATAAATTTAAGCCAATAATCGCCTTGTTGAGGTATTAATTTAAATCCTGAAAAGGAAATAAGCAATACTATAAAAGC
>JALWNR010000408.1 GCA_027083715.1 Bacteroidales bacterium | reverse complement strand
ATACATTGAAGAGCTAAAACAGCGATTGGCTGCGGTAGAAAATCAATTACGCTTAATTACCAATAATGCAAAAGATATTATTTTCAGATATTCGATTATTCATGAAAAGGTAGAGTTCATTAATCAGGCTACTTACAAAGTTTTGGGCTATGCTCCTGATGAATTTTATCGTCATCCTAAATTATTTATACAATTAATTCTTGATGAGTGGAAATCTGATTTTTTTCAATATTGGGAAAAAGCATTGAATAATAAATATGTTAATTCATTTGATTATCAGCTTCTAACAAAACAAGGAGACATTATTTGGGTTTATCAAACAAGTAATACTATTGTTGATATAAAGGGTAATCCGGTTGCTATTGAAGGGACTATTACCGATATAACTTACCGGAAACAGGCTGAGTTAAATCTGAAAAGAAAAAATATAGAATACCTTAGCCTCAATGAAGAATATCTGGAAACTAACGAAGAGCTGAGAAATTCAAACAAAGAATTAGTACAGAAAAATGAAAAACTCAGACAAAATGAAATTCGATTTCGTTCTTTGTTTGAAAATATGAGCAATAATGTTGCAATTCTTGAAGCAATTGATAATGGCGAAAAATTTATTTTTAAAAACTTTAATTCGGCAGCTGAAAAACTTGAAGGTGTTAAACGCGAAGATATTATAGGTAAGGAAGTAGAACAAGTTTTTCCATCAGTTGAAAAGTTTAAACTTACTGAGGTATTTAAAAGGGTTTGGAATACAGGAATCTCTGAACATCAACCGATTATTGTTACTGATGATTCAGGAAATTTATTAAGCTGGACTGAAAATTTTGTATATAAATTGCCTTCTAATGAGTTGGTGGTAATTTATGATGATATTACCGAAAGAAAAAAAGCCGAAATAGATTTGATTAAAACCAAAGAAAGATACCGTATTGCCACTGAGGAAACAAAAGTTGCTGTTTGGGAACGTGATTTGAAGACCGGTATTGGTCATGCAGACCCGGTTCTGTTTGATATTTTAGGATATCCCGTTCCTAATAGGGTGGATAGTTTTAGTATTTGGCGCGAATATATTGAACCGGAAGATCTATTAAAGATTACGACAGCTAATCAAGAATTAATTGATGGAAAAATTAAAGAGATTAATATAAAATTTCGAGCTACCCATCGTGATGGTTCTATAAGGTGGTTTTTAGACAAAGGAGTGGCTTTGCGCGATGAAAATGGAAAAGCAACGCGTTTAATCGGTACCATTTTGGATATTACTCAGCAACAAAAAATTGAGGAAGAATTAATTCTTTCGCGTGAAAAAGCTGTAGAAGCAGATAATCTTAAATCTACTTTTTTGGCAAATATGTCGCATGAAATTCGTACTCCGATGAATGGAATTTTAGGCTTCTCAGAGCTGCTGAAAAGTGATGACTCGGGACCAGAAGAGCGTGCCAATTATATTGATATTATCCATCAAAGCGGTAAACAACTGATGAATATTATCAACGATATTTTGGATATTTCAAAAATTGAAGTCGGACAAATTCAGATTAACGAAGAAAATACATCGGTAAATCATATCTTAGATGAGCTTATGGTACTGTTTAAACCCGATACTGTTGATAAAGGGATTGAACTACGTCTGCATAAGGAATTGGATGATAATGAGAGTGTTATCCGAACAGATAGTGTGCGTTTAAGACAAATTTTGTCAAATCTGATTAATAATGCCATTAAATTTACCAAAGAAGGCTATGTAGAATTTGGTTATATTTTGGTGCCCGGATGTGATGAAGAAACTAAAGATGAAATACCTTGTATTCAGTTTTTTGTTTCGGATACAGGAATTGGTATTCCACAAAATAAGCGGGAAATTATTTTTGACCGTTTTCGTCAGTCGGATGAATCGCATACACGAAAGTTTGGGGGAACAGGCTTGGGACTGGCTATATCAAAAGGCTTTGTAGAGTTGCTTGGTGGTAAAATATGGCATGAGTCAGAGGAAGATAAAGGCTCTACTTTTTATTTTACCATACCTTATAAAATTGGTGAGCCGGATAAAATACAAAGAATTGAAGAAAAATTTGCCGAGCAATATCGTTGGGATAAGTACAAAGTACTTATTGTTGAAGATGATGATGTAAGTTTTCGCTATATGAGTAAGGTACTTGAAAAAACGGGTATTGATATTGTTCGTGCCGTAACAGGTATTGAAGCTATTGATTTATGCAAGGCTAATTCTGATTTTAATTTAGTTTTGATGGATATTCAACTTCCGGGAATAAACGGATATGAAGCCACAAAGCGTATTAGAGAGTTTAATCCGGATATTCCTGTTATAGCTCAAACAGCTCATGCGCTTGCCGAAGACCGGAAAAAAAGCATTGAAACAGGTTGTAATGATTTTATTACCAAGCCAATAAAAAGAAATGTATTGCTCAGAAAAATGGAAAAGTATTTGAAAGAAGATTAAGAATCAGGAAAGCAAATGCTTAAATTTATAAACTGATAAACTCCTGATTTATAATAGATTAAATCAATAAATTAATTAAGCAATATTAAACCGTTTAACAATAACTTTTTCCCTGAAAAGAATTCAGTTCTTTCATACGCTTTTCAATTTTTGCAACAATTTCAAAATTTTTCAAACCGTTCCATTTTGGTGCAATCAGCAAATCTAAAGGAGATTCGCTGATAAATCGCTCTACAATGATTTCTGGGTTCAGGTTTTCTAAAAAGCGAATTACCAAATCAATATATTCTTCGGGATGAAAAAGCCGTAGGCTTTCAGGATTTTTTTTGTACTGTTTTGCCAATACCGTTCCTTTTACAATTTGTAATTGATGCAATTTTAAAGAAGTAATGGGCAATTCTGATAAAACTTTTGCGTGATTAATGATTTCTTCATCTGTTTCACCGGGTAAACCAATTATCATATGAACACCTGTTAAAATACCGCGTTGGGCTGTCTTTGTTATTGAATCTACTGATTCCTGATGCGTATGTTGCCTATTGATTAATTCAAGTGTTCTGTTCAGGGTACTTTCAATACCATATTCTACAACCACAAAATATTTTTGTGACAGTTCTGCCAGATAATTCAGAATTTCATCGTCCACACAATCGGGGCGCGTACCGATAATTAATCCGATGACTTTGGGGTGGGAGAGTGCTTCTTCATAAAGCTTTTTCAATAGTTTAAGACTGCCGTAAGTATTTGAATATGCCTGAAAATAAGCAAGATACTTTTGTGTTTTATATTTTGGCTCAAAAAAAGCAATACCTTCATTTAACTGTTGTGTGATGGATTTTGAAGGTTCGCAATAAAAAGGATTAAAGGTATCGTTGTTGCAATAAGTACAACCGCCCCATGCTTTTGTACCGTCACGGTTTGGGCAAGTAAAGCCCGCATCAATGGAAATTTTCTGTACCCTTTGTTTAAATCTTTTCTTAAACCAACTGGAATAATCATTAAAAGGGCGGTTGGTGCCCCAGGAATATATTTTTTCTGACATTATTTTTCTTTTAATTTTGCTGTAAAAGTAGAAAAAGTTTTGTATGTATTTAGGATGTATTCTTTTTCCTGTTTTAATTTTTGGGAGATCCTAACAATTTTTAACAATAATTTGAACAGAAACACTATCGGATTTATTTTTCTTTTTAGGTAAAAACATTCGCAAATATAGTATGTGATATACAGCTTTTAAGAATCACCATTATAAATCAATGAGTTAAGATTTTTTATAAAGTTCGAAAATTGGAAAAAGCACCAAAGGTGCATTAATTATTAGCCCTGTCTGTTAGGGCAGGGGGCTTATATATTGCGTTACCGTAAAGCACCGAAGGTGCGTAATAATTAATCCCAAACATATTTTTCATTATAATCAATTTTATTTATTTTTTTTAGAAATGCCCTGTATTTGTATTTAA
>JALWNR010000407.1 GCA_027083715.1 Bacteroidales bacterium | reverse complement strand
CCCATCAATAAAACTACAGTATCTTCACTAAGATGTTTTTTTATTTCATCAGGGAAATCGTTCCGGCTCTTAACAAAAAAAGCATTTTTCTCCTTCTCTTTAATTCCTTCAATCAAATCATTAGCTGAAATACCTTTTTTAACCGTTCCTCCGGCATAATAAATTTCACTCATCCAGATTTGGTCAGTATTACGCAAAACAGCGGATATTTCTTTGATAAAATCATCTTTTAAAAATCGTGTTGGTCCAAAACCATGCGGCTGAAACCATGCAATTACCTGTTTGGAAATATTTTGACAAGCCTTAATTGCTGCCGCAATCTTTACCGGATTGTGCGCATAATCGTCAATTACGGTTACTCCATTTTTTGTTCCGATGATTTGCATGCGGCGATATATTCCTTCGTATCCGGCAAGCGCTTCGGCACATTTTTCCAACGAAACACCTTTTTGATTGGTAACAGCTACAGCCGCCAAGGCATTTTCCATATTATGTGCTCCGATTACCGGAATTTTAAAATTAACTCCGTTAACTTTAAAGCTAATTTCATATCCCTGCTGCATAAAATCACTTGCACAATATCCGCAATGTTCATAGCCGAAGTCTTGTTTCGGATTCTCGGAAAACTCTTTTGCAAGTGGATGCGATTGATTAACAATCATCAAATTACTCGTATTTTGTTTAAACGTACCAAAAATTTCTTTTAACACAGAAATTTCTTTATGGTCTTTATCAATATTTAAAATCACACCCGTGTAGGGATGATATTTGGTAAGCGTTCCGTCCGATTCATCGGCTTCTATAATCAAAAAATCACCTTTCCCACTAACTGCATTTCCAATTTTGCCCTTTTTTATTAATGATGTTAATCCTGCGCCCGAAATTAAGGAAGGTTCAAGCCCTGCATGTTCCATTATTTGATAAAGCATTGCTACAGTGGTTGATTTTCCTGATGTACCTGAAACAGCAATGGTCTTTTTAGTATTGGCAATGGCTGCAAGCATATCGGCACGATGCACAATAGGCAAGCCTCTTTCTAATGCCAAAGCATATTCCACATTGCTCTCTTCAATGGCTCCGGTAACAACAACTACCTGAATATCATCCGTAAAACCACTGCAGTCTTGCGGAAAAGCTTTAATGCCTTCTTTTTCCAATTTGCTACGCACATCGGCATTTTTGCCATGTAAAAAATAACGGTCAGAACCGGAAATATTTTTACCAATTCCCGAAAGGTATTGTGCCACGGCACTCATTCCCACTCCGGCTATCCCGATAAAAAAGTAGTTTTGATAATCGTTTATATTAATTTTCATCATTCTTTTCCAATAATTTAAAAACACCTTCGTTTTCGAGTATTAACACGCCCAAACGTTCATCTGATAATCCTTTTTTAATTTGATAATTAAAAATTGGTTTTCCGTTTTCCACTTTACTGTCGAAATATAAAAATTGTATGCTTGGCTCATTATTAAGTTCTTGTCCTAACTCCAATAAATGAGAGGATAGCATAAATAAACTATTGTTCCATTTACTTAATTTTTGAATAATTTTCAGTGAACCTTCAAAAGCATCTTTTACATTGGTTCCTTTAAAAAGTTCGTCAAAAATAATAAATGCATGTTTGCTTTGGTGTAGAATATCTGCAAGTTCGCGTACGCGGCGTACTTCACTATAAAAATAGCTGTATCCTTTGGGCAAATTATCCGAAATATTTAAACTGGTAAACAAACGGTCAAAGTAGCTCAACCGTAAACTTTTTGCAGGCACTCCCATGCCAATATGTGCCAAAAAAACAGCTACACCGCAGGCTTTTAAAAAAGTAGTTTTCCCGGCCATGTTTGGTCCCGTAAGAAAAATAAAATTTTTATTCTTCGAGAAATCAATACTGTTCTTAATCGGCTCTTTCACGAATAAATGATAAAGCTCATCGGCTTCAAAAACAGGATTTTTACCTTCTGTAAATTCAGGGAAAACCAAATTAAATTTAAGATTCGCTTTGGCTTTTGAAACGAGTACATCCAACTCGTAAACAATGTCAATCAGGCGTAAAATTTCACTTTTATATTTATCGCGAAATAATTTATCAAAATGCAAAAGTACTGTGTTATTCAGTTTGTTGATTGCACCAACTTCAATTGCCTCTGTTATTTCCGACAAAGCTAAAACCTCATCAATTTGAACAAAATATTCCTGCAGCAAACTGCTGAATTGAACATCTTTAAATCCAACTCTAAATTTATTCAGGCGTTTCAGAAAATAAATCAGATTTTTAGTTCCTTGCACAAAAGTTTTGTTAAAATCTTTATATAAAAATCGATACGAAATACTTTCGATAAAACGTGCAATAAAATTTCCTGCCACGGAAGTGCCTGAATCGGAAAAATAATATACATCTAATTTATCGGCAAGTTCGGTGTTAAGAGGTAGTTCCCATATACTTATATTTTGTTGAATATCTTTTATTGCCTGTTGATGTTTTTGTATTGACGAAAAACTATCTAAAGGCTTTTTGAATAATGATTTTAATTTATATTTACCTCCTTGCGTAGATGTAAAATCAATAAGTTCAAAAATATTCAGCTTTTGTGCATTATCCTTTTGAAGTTCAAGTTCTTCAATTGTTTGTAAATCAATAATCATATCTTTTTTTCCGGTATGGGTTGCCGCCTCTTTTAACTATTAAATCGTATATCTCTTTGCGTTTTTTGTCGTCATATTCCGGCCACTCTCTTACTTCTTGTTTGGTTCTTTGGCAGCCTATGCATAAACCGTCTTCGTCATACTTGCAAATCATCCTACACGGATTTTTGTATTTTGTCATTTGTAATTAATTAATATCAGTTGCAAAGCTAAGTATTTTTTGGGGATAATGAATCCAAAACCCATTTCCATACAGGAACTACATTAATTTTATAATTATCTTCGATAATTATTTCTTCCTCATCATAAGTAATAATCATCGATTCGTTGATGTTCAATTCTTTCATGGCATGTTTAATCGAATTAATTTCGCGTTTCCGGGTATCATAGTCTTTTATGGAATACGATACTTGTATCAGCAATTTTTTATCGCTTATGTAGAAATCAGTTTCGTACAAGCGTTTAAAATAGTAAATATCATCACTATATCGCCTTTTTAATTCGATATAAACCAAATTTTCAAGTAATTTACTGTCTTGATCTATTAAAAACAAATTCAACACACCGTTATCGGCAAAATAATACTTTTTCTTGCTTTCTTTTTCCGAAAATTTTGCGGTGTAATTACTGATACCGAAAATCAGGAATGCCTCGTTTAAATAGTTATAATATTCCGCAACAGTAGCAGTTCCGGCTTTTGCTCCGGTTGATTTGATAATGTTTTTTATTCGGTTGTACGAAGTTTCCGAATGAACACTCTCGGCAGTTTTTTTTATCAAAAGTTTTAACAAATTGGTATTTTGAACATTGTAGCGTGCAATAACATCGCTGTAAAAAACTTTTTGAAACAAAGTGCTCAAATATTCTTTTTTTTGTTTAAAAAGAACAATTTCGGGAAATGCTCCGTAGCGAAAATAATCGTTGAATAAACGCTTTACTTTTATTAATTGAGCAGAATATTCAAAATTCCGATCAAGTTTCAGATTATTAAAATCTAAAAATTCAGAAAATGATAAAGGCTGCACTTCACGGATAATATACCTGCCGCCCAAAGTAGTAGCTATATGCGAACTGAATATTTCGGCATTGCTTCCGGTTATGTAGCAGCGGTATCCGGTATCTGCCAATCTGCGCGCAAATTTTTCCCAACCTTTGATGTTTTGTATTTCATCGAAAAAACAGTAAGGCTTTTCATCGCTAAACAGTTCCGCATAACTATCCAAAATCAAATCAAAATGCTGATGTTCAAACTCAATCAAACGTTCATCCTCAAAA
>JALWNR010000406.1 GCA_027083715.1 Bacteroidales bacterium | reverse complement strand
CTATTTGTCTTTGAAAGCTCTTCTAATTGTTTATTCAGTCTGTCCAGTTCTGCTTTTTTTTCACGGTAAACAGGTCCTTTGCCTACAATTCCGGTAGGGCTTTGTCCCTCGGCTTCTTTAATTACTTTATTAAAAAGTTTATTACGCAAATTTTCTTTTTCAATAATTTCATTATTTAAACGTTCGTTTTCTTTTTTTAAGCTTTTAATTTCAGAAAACTCATTATCAATCAAACCTTTATTCTCTAAAATATTTTGAGATTTTAATTGTACCAGTTCGGCATTAATCTCCTTTTCAAAAAGTTTTAGTTCTAATGGAGTTGCGATAATAACGGCAAGAAGAACGGCAAGAACAATCCTCGGAAGCGAAAATAGGAATTCCTTAGCAAATTTTTCTTCTTTTTTTAAACTGGATACAATAAACCAATCGAGAAAAAAAATTAAAATACCCCAAAAAACTCCAAAAATACCTGCAATAAGCACAGAATTAAAAATAGTAAATAATGCAAAAGAGCCGGTAATTGATGCCATAATTCCGGTAAGAAATACAATAATTCCAATACCGAAATATTTATTATAATCTGTTGGACAATGTTTTAAAAGGTATAATCGAACACCTGAGCACCATGCAAAAAAACGATATACGGCACTCATTTGAGTTTTAGGTAGTATCTCGGTTTGTTTTGTATTAATCATCTTAAAATCAGAAGTTTAAATTTTGGATTTTAATAAAAGTACTTGCGAAGCAATTTTATCTAATGGTAAAATATGATCAACCACATTAAGTTTTACAGCCTCTTTCGGCATTCCATATACAACGCATGATTTTTCGTCTTGTGCAATGGTTTTAGCGCCTGCTTCTTTCAGCTCCAACATTCCTTTGGCTCCGTCATCGCCCATTCCTGTCATGATAATTCCTATGGCATTTTTTCCGGCATAAAGTGCGGTAGAACGAAACAAAACATCAACCGAAGGACGATGTCTATTCACTAATGGTCCGTTTTTTACTTCTACATAATACCGGGCACCACTTCGTCTTAATAATGTGTGTTTATTGCCTGGAGCAATTAAAGCTCTTCCTTGTAAAACGGCATCACCATCTTCGGCTTCTTTTACTGAAATTTCACACAAATCGTTTAATCTGTCGGCAAAAGAACGAGTAAAGTGTTCAGGCATATGCTGTACAATAACAATTCCCGGAGCATCCACAGGCATTGCTTCGAGAAAGACTCGTAAAGCCTCCGTTCCACCCGTTGAAGCACCTACAGAAATAACAATTTCGGTAGTTCTTGGTAAACTATATGAAGTTTTTATTTTTGGGATAACAGCGTCAGCGGATAATTTAGGTTTTACTTCAAGCGTTTGGTTTTTATGAAAAGTTTTTCTACGCAATTTTGAAACAGCAGCCGCTTTAATAATATCACAAATTTTAATTCTAGATTCTTCAATAAATTCTTTGGTGTGCATTTGTGGTTTGGACATTATATCAACTGCACCATATTCTAAAGCTTTTAGTGCTGTTTGTGTTCCTTTTATGGTTAAACTGGAAATAACCACCACCGGTATTGGATGCTGCGACATTATTTTCCGAAGAAAAGTTAATCCGTCCATACGAGGCATTTCAATATCTAAGGTAATTACATCAGGTACTTCTATTTGAATTTTTTTTGCAGCAATGTATGGATCAGCAGCTGTTCCCATAACTTCAATTTCAGGATCCATCCTAAATATCTCAGTTAAAGCACTCCTTACTATTGCAGAATCATCAACAATTAGTACCCTAATCTTGTTTTTCATTTCTATAATTTCTTTTTAAAGGTAAGCTTTAAAATATATCCTAAGGTATTATTTTATTTTTAAAATTACAAGGCAAATTTTTATGTTTTATTTGTTCCCACATATTTTTGTCTCACTTCTCCAGTTTCTGTATTAAAAATAAGCTTTCTTCCTAGCTTTCCTCCCGTACTGGAACTGATAATAGGAATTTTCTCTTCTTTTAATATTTCTTTGGCTATCAATATATTACGCTCACCAATCATAAATTGATTAATATTTGTAGCAATAATTTCGGCACCTCCAAAAACTTTCGCTTTCATATTCTCGCGTTGGCTGCCCATAGCCTCTAAATTAGCAATCAGTTTTTCAATGGCAATATTTCCATATCGAGGCGAAGCTAATCCTTGTCCGTTCCACAAAGGAAGCATATAATGATTCATTCCCCCGATTTGCAATACAGGATCGTATAAACAAATTGCCACACATGAGCCCAGAATGGTTGTAACCAGCGCCGGTTTAGGACTAATATAAATAGCCCCCGGATATAAAAAATGTTTTGGTTTTTCCATATTCAGCAAGCTCAAAAAATTTCATCTTCTGTATCAAAAATATAATCGCTTCCATCGGCTGAAAATGATTCAGCATCGTGTAAGGCTTCCGGAATCATTACGGTAAAAATGGTTCCTTCATTTTTTTTACTGTCAATATTTATTGTTCCGTTTAAAAAATCAAGCAGCGCCTTGTTTATGGAAAGTACTAATCCGTGTCCTCTGTTAACAGAATTAATTCCTGTATCTAATCGTTTGAAACGGTCAAAAATAATTTGCTGATTTTTTTCTGAAATGCCAATACCAAAATCTTGAACCGAAATAATTAAATTCCCGTCTTCAATCTTTCTTTTTACAATAACTTTAGCATTTTTACTAAATTTTATAGCATTATCAATTAAATTTGATAAGACCAAACGTAATTTTTCCGAATCGGTTTTAAAAAGCAATTCATTTTCAGAAATTCCTTCAAAAATAAACTCAAAATTTATTTTCTTTTTTTGTGCCTCTGTTTCAAAAGACTCAGTAACGGCTCTAATAAGTGTATCCACACTAACATTTGAAACTTCCATAAATAATTCACCTGCCTCTATTTCTGCAGCAGTAAAAATATTTTTCAATTGAAAATCAAGATTAAATGCCTCAGTATGAATAAGTTTCGCCATTTTCATAACCTTTTCCCAATCGCCTTTTTTTACCGATAAAATATTTTTTGATAAAATAACGATTGAAGTAAATGGGTTAACTATCTCATTAGTTATATTCGATATAAAATGGCTTTTTAATGCTTCTGATTCAGCCAATTTTTTGTTTACTTCTTTTAAATCAGTGGTCAGCTTTTCAAGCTCTTTCAATGATTTTTTCTTTTCCTCAAATCGCTTTTTAAGCTCTTCAATTAACAATTCATCAGTGATTTTAATCTTACTCATTTTATTTTATTTTATATCTTTTGTTTTAATACGGATTTCTTCTAAAAACAGTAGGTTTTACCTGCGTTAATGGTACATCAATGTTTGTAATTGATTCTGAATGTCCCAGAAAAAAATATCCATCAGGTTTTAAATGCCTGCACAAACGGTTAATGACTTTTTCTTGAGTTGCTCTGTCAAAGTATATTAATACATTTCTGCAAAAAATAATATCCTGTTTTTCATTAACAGTATAGTGCTCATCCATAAAGTTTAAACGCATATAGCTTGTTTTATTCCTGAGTGCTTTTGTAATCCGGATTAATTTTTTATTTGGATCTTTACTTTTGAGCATATATTTACGCTTGGTTTCCAAAGGTATCATGGCAACATCTTGTTCTGAATATATGGCTGCGTAAGCTTTTTTTAAAACCTGCGTAGAAATATCAGTTCCTAAGATATGAAAATCAAAACCCGGATTTTTTTCCAGAAACTCACTGATAACAATAGCTAAAGTATATACTTCCTGCCCACTTGAACATCCAGCACTCCAAACCTTTAAGTTTCTGATATTTTTTTGAATGTATTCCGGTAAAACCGTTTGCTTTAAATAATCAAAATGGGTAGGTTCTCTAAAAAAATCAGTTTTATTTGTTGAAACTACATCCATCATGTGTACTACTTCCTCT
>JALWNR010000405.1 GCA_027083715.1 Bacteroidales bacterium | reverse complement strand
CCATAGCAGCAGTATAAGCACCAATGTATTTTTTGATTCTGTAAACATACATTTCTAAGCCCAGTTTTGCTCTTTCATTGCCTTCTTCAGCTGCCTGTTCAATCTCACGCATATCCGACGAAACACCAGTAACACCAATCATTCCACTATGTTTGTTGATTAATGTTCGTGCTGTTTCAATACCAATTTCTTCTTTTTCCATTAAAAACAATAATGCACCTAAATCCAAATCACCTGTACGGCTTCCCATAATCAAACCTTCAACAGGAGTCAATCCCATTGATGTATCCACAGATTTACCTCCATCAATAGCGGTAATAGAAGCTCCATTTCCTAAATGACAAGCCACAATCTTTTGTTTTTTTATGTCTGTTCCGGCAATTTTACAAGCTTTTTCGGCAATGAAACGGTAGCTGGTTCCGTGAAAACCATATCGACGAATACCATATTTTTTATACAAAGCAAAAGGAGTTGCATACATATAGGCTTTTGCCGGCATTGTTTGATGAAAAGCCGTATCAAAAACAGCTACTTGCGGAATGCCCGGCAAAAGTAAATCCATTGCCAAAATACCTTTATAATTGTGTGGATTGTGCAAGGGAGCCAGTTCACTCACTTTTTTAATATCGTCTCTTACAGTATCGTCTATTAAAACACTTTCTTTGAATTTTTCACCTCCGTGTGCCACTCTGTGCCCTACCGCATCAATTTCCTGCAAAGATGAAATACAACCATGTTTTTCGCTAATCATCACCCCGAGAATATACTCAATACCTCCTTGATGATCAAGAATATCCCCTTCAAATTTTACTTTTTGCCCGTTACTTTTTTCGTGTTTTAAAAAAGCACCTTTTAAACCTATTTTTTCAACCACACCTTTTGCCATTACCGTTTGCTCGGTCATATTAAAAAGCTGATATTTAATTGATGAACTGCCACAGTTCAATACCATTATCTTCATCTGTATATTTTTTAAAGCCGTTAATTGATTACAAATACTCTGTATTTATCATTTTTTATTAATCTTTGATTATAAATCATTTAGTGGCAATTTTCCACTCTATGCATACTGTTTATTTTATTACCGTGCGCATCGTAAGTATAAAAACCCATACAGGTTTTTCGTCCCAAACGTTCTGCCCTGACTAGTTTTTTGATTAGCGGAGAAGGCTTGTACTTCATGTCTCCAAATTCGTTATACAAATTCTCCATCCAACGCACAACCCTGTCCAAACCAATTTTATCAGCCATTTCAAAAGGACCTAGCGGTAAACCTAATCCGTTGCGCATGGTCAGGTCAATATCTTCTTTGCTTGCAACACCTTCCATCAAGGCATCACATGCTTCGCCAATTAAAGAAACAAACAAACGCACACTAATTAAACCGGGCGACTCCTCTACAGGAATAGGTATTTTGCCTATCAATGTGGCAAATTTTCGTACACTCTGACAAATATCCTCTGAGGCGTGTAAACCTTTTACTACTTCCACAATATTTGCTCCGGGATTTGTTGTTGAAAAATGTAAACTCAAACAACGATCTTTATGCTTAATACCCGAAGCAAGCTCTGTTATAACAGTAGTTGTTGAATTAGTAGCTATAATAGCATGAGGGCTCACATGTTCTTCAATTTTTTGGAAAACACCTTTACGAATATCCAGACTATACTCACGTTGCTTTGACAAAATTGACTCAATAACCAAATCACAATCCTTAAAATCAGCATAATCTGTTGTCCCTCTAATTCTTGACATTACAGCACGCTTATCTCCATCAGTCATTCCCCAATGTTCAATTCGGTTATCCAGTTCTTCTGCCAGTTCTTCATAAGCATGTTCAATAATTTCCTCATTTAAATCCAGAAAAATTACTTCAATTCCTTTGGTAGCAATCATCAAGATAATACGCTGTCCGGTTGTTCCTGCTCCAACGACCCCGATTTGAGAAAATTGAGCTTTGGGTCGCTCTTTTTTACCCAGAGCATAATCTTCAATTTGTTCAATAATTAAATCTTCCATATCTTTTTGTATTTTTATTCTTTATAAATTATTGCATAGCAAGAAAATATTATCCTGCTGCTTGATTTGCCGTGATAGCAACTAAATTTACAATATCGCTTACGGAGCACCCGCGTGATAAATCGTTAATTGGTGCAGCCATTCCTTGTAAAACAGGACCAATTGCCTGAGCATCAGCCATACGTTGTACCAGTTTATAAGCTATATTACCGGTTTCCAATGTAGGAAATACCAAAACATTTGCTTTTCCTGCAATGGGGCTTCCGGGTGCTTTTTTTTGTCCGATAGACTCAATAATTGCAGCATCAGCTTGCAACTCACCGTCAATTTGTAAACCGGGCATCATTTCCTTAGCCATTTTAGTTGCGTTTACCACTTTGTCCACCATTTCGTGTTTGGCACTTCCTTTGGTTGAAAAACTAAGCATAGCCACACGTGGTTCCATTTTAGCAATTGCTTTGGTTGTTTTAGCTGTTGCAACAGCTATCTCCGCAAGTTCTTTATCGGTTGGATTTGGATGAACGGCACAATCGGCGAATACCATTAAACCATCATTCCCAAATTCTTTTTTGGGTAATATCATTAAAAAAGCACCTGAAACAACACTGATGCCCGGAGCGGTTTTAACGTATTGAAATGCAGGACGAAGTACATCACCCGTTGCATTGCGTGCACCGGCAACTTCACCATCCGCATCACCGTTTTTAATCATCAGAACACCCAAATATAAAGGATCTTCAATCAGCTTTGAGGCGTCTTCTTTTGTAAGTCCTTTCTTTTTGCGTATTTCAACCATTAAATCAATGTATTCTTCTTTTTTAGGATGATTCAGCGGGTCTATTATCCGGGCTTTTCCGATATTTTTCAGTCCGAACTCACCTGCAAGTTTTTTTATTTCCTCGGGGTTTCCTAAAAGAGAAATTTGAGCAATGCCTTCTGCAATAATTTGATCGGCAGCTTTTAAGGTTCTTTCTTCGGTTCCTTCGGGTAAAACTATGTGTTTATTATGCTTTTTTGCATTTTCTTTTATTTGGTGTAATAAATCCATGATTATTAAGTTTTTAGATACTTTAATTTTTTTTACAAAATTACGCAAAAACTTTTGATTATTTTGTGAAAGCTGATAAATTTAATACATGTTTGGCAACAATGATTTTTGTCAGGATAATATACGATGCAGATAATTGGAAATAGGATGATTGGAGAACTTGTCTGTCTGCCGGCAGATTGGATAAGCAGATTATTGGGTAATTGGAAACAACTAATAACCAATTAACTAATTATCAGATAAGCAGACTAAAATAATGATTAAAAAAGGGAGTTCTTCTATTTTTCAAGTGCTACAAACCAATTGCCCTGCGCAAATCATTTACCTGACTCTCCCACAAATCAGTAGCATCCTCAATTTCATCTTCTTCTGCAAAATCTGAAATAATTAGAGCAACATCACCGGTGAGTTCATCCTTTGTAATTCTAAACTCAAAAAAAGTATCACTATCTTCATCTATCCACTGAAAGCGTATGTATTCATTGGCTTTTTTCATCAATAATTTGGCTACCTGTTCAGCATTGTCCCAAAAAAAAACAAAGTTTTTTCCGTCCAATTGCACATTGTCGGCAAACCATTCCGAGAGTCCGCTGGGAGTACTTAATCGAGAATAAAGTAACTTAGGGGATGTATTTAAAGTAAACTCTAATTGAAATTTCTTTTTAGCCATAACCTAGATATTTGATGTTTGGCAATATATAAAAAAATGTTTATTCTAAAAAATATTCGTTTAGCTATTTTTTTAAGTTTTTTCAAATAATATTCTTTACTAATTGTAAACTATTATAAAACAACATAGTGTTTAGCTTAAAATATTAAAATTCAATAAAAAATAAGAAGTTGGCATTGAAATTGAGACA
>JALWNR010000404.1 GCA_027083715.1 Bacteroidales bacterium | reverse complement strand
TTATGTTTTCATCAGTTCGTAATATTGAGCATGTGCGTAATGCAATTAATATTGGGGTACACAATATTACAGTTCCTTACAAGATTTTAAGACAGATGTCGGAAAATAACTTTACCAAATTGGGTACTGAACAATTTTATGAACATACTCGCTTAATGACGGTTAAAGTTAAAGAAGCAATGAATAAGGTAAATCCGGTAGTGTCAAAAGAAACTACTTTACAAGATGCCATTATCAGCATGTCGGAATACGGTTTTGGTTGTATAATCATAACCAACGGCAGCGATGAAGCAATAGGTGTATTTACCGATGGTGATTTACGTAGGGTAATCCAAAAAGAAGGACGTGATGTTTTGAGTAAAAAAATGGCTGAATTTAACTACAATAAACCGATTTCTATTGAAAGCGATGAATTATTGTTCAAAGCCAATGAATTATTCAAACAATATAAAATTGATAATTTATTAGTTACTGAAAACGGAAAACCTATTGGTTTACTGGATATTCAGGATGTTTAATAATATAAATACAACTCTGTCAAAGTTTAAAACTTTGACAGAGTTTTTATACCATTCCTCCCTGCATGAAATTATTCATTTCCGCAATATTTTTCATTTTTATATCACAAAGTATTTATTCACAGATAAATACACCTGTTTATATTGACAAAGCAAGGCGTGAAATCATGAATAATGAAAACGCCAAAGCCATTGAGCGACTAAACACGGTAATAAAAATGAAGCCCGGTTTATACGATGCTTACTTTTACCGGGGTATTGCCAAATTCGGCTTGGGAGATTATACCGGTGCAGTTGGCGATTTTACGGAAACCATTCGTATCAATCCTTTTTTTCCTTTGGCATATCAATATCGCGGAATTGCAAAAGATGCACTGCATAACTACAACAGCGCGCTGAATGATTTTGATAAAGCAATCAGTCTGGATGTAAATAATTCGGGACTATATTCTGCCCGCGCATTAACAAAAATTAATATTCAAAACTATTCGGCAGCGGTTGAAGATTTGAATAAAGCGATAAAATTAAACTCCTTTATCCCTGAATTTTATATTTATCGGGCAGTTGCAAAATCCGGCTTAAAACAGTATAAATCGGCAATAGTCGATTGTAATAAAGCAATAGCCATCAATCAGTTTGATGCACAAGCATTTGTACGGCGCGGATTGATTTATTTTCAGCAGGAAGATTACGATAAGGCAATCAGGGATTACAATCATGCACTAAAAATTAAGCCAGATGCCGCTTACACGTACTATGTACGTGCATTAGCAAAATACAAAAAAGAGGATATTGAGGGTACACTTGCCGATTACGGAAAAGTTATTGAACTAAATCCCTATAATGCACTGGCATATTATAACCGAGCCATGTTGTATGCACAAAAAGGTGAAACCGAAAAAGCTATTACCGATTTGCTGAAAGTATCCGAAATTAATCCGGCACACATTCTCACACACTATAATCGCGGGCAGATGCGTTTTGAGCAGAAACAATACCAACAAGCCATTGAAGATTTTACTACCGCTATTGATATTTACCCTGATTTTGGCGAAGCATATTACATGCGCTCTATGGCTGAGCGAAAACTGGGCTACATGAGCAAGGCAAAAAAAGACTACCGGATTGCCGAACAAAAAATGAATCAACAAAATGCAGATACCTCTAAAACTGCTTTTAATCAGGCAAAATACCGAAAAGTAATTGAACTGGAAGCCAATTTTAACAATAACTTTATCGGCGACGGACGTATTTACAGTGTTTTTTCGGGAATTGATCCCCTATCCGATTATTTAATCAACGTAATAAGCAGTAGTTCAATAAATTACGAACTAATTAGAAATATTGACGAATACAATAAAAAGCTGCCGCACGGGCTGCGTTTAACTACCGGCAGGCTTGATTCTGTTTATACGCTGCAATCTGTTACCGCCCTGGATTCTGTTTGGCAAAACCGGAAAAAAAATGAGTTTTATTTTTTAGTGAAAGGAATTATTGAACTGAGCCACAAGAATTTCAACTTATCAATTCAGGCTTTTAATCAGGCACTTAGCATTAATCCTGATTTTGCTCCGGCATATTTTAATCGTGCCTATGCACAAATGAAAACCATTGAGTTTATTAATTCCATTGATCAGGAAATTCACATTTCGGTAGATCAACAGCAAAAAAATATCGGTAAAAAAACCGAACAGAGTTTTGATTATCGTGCAATTATCGATGATTATTCAAAAGCATTATCTTTACAACCGGATTGGGCAGTTATTTATTTTAATCGGGCTAATATTAAAACCAAAGCAAAAGATTATAACGGAGCTTTGTTCGATTATCAACGTGCTCTGAAACTGGAACCGGAATTTGCCGAGGCATATTATAATAAAGCATTGATACACATTTATTTACAACAAATGGATTTAGCTTGTGCCGATTTAAGCAAAGCCGGAGAACTGGGGCTCAAAAAAGCCTATGTGGTAATTAAAAGGTATTGTGCTAATTAATTATTATTATTAGGGTATTAGTTAAATCATTGAATTGTTAAATAATTATTAAACTATAAAACCATTAAACCATCCGCCAGTAGTCGGACAAGTTAAACCAATGTATCAAAATTTCAAAACATATCTGAAAACAAAAATTGCATTAGCAGACAGTGCTAAACTTCTTCTGGCAGTCAGTGGTGGAGCCGATTCTGTGGTAATGCTTGATTTGTTTGCAAAATCGGATTATCAGTGCGGAGTGGCACATTGTAATTTTCATTTGCGTGATGAAGATTCGGATAAAGACGAAGCGTTGGTTAAAAAATTAGCCGAAAAATACTATTTTCCGTATTTTAAAATTGATTTTGATACACAAACTTATGCAGCGAAAAAGAGAATTTCGATTGAAATGGCTGCCCGCGAGCTACGCTATAAGTGGTTTGAAAAAATCCGGAAGGAAAATAATTATGATTTTATAGCCACAGCACATCACAGCGATGATGTAATTGAAACTTTTTTTTTAAATCTTACGCGCGGAACCGGTATTCGCGGACTTTCCGGAATTAAAGCTGTTTCAGGAAAACTTATCCGCCCTTTATTGTTTACAAATCGTGATGAAATTCTTGATTACATAAAAAGTCATCATCTTGCATATCGCGAAGATACGACAAATAATGATGTAAAATTTAAAAGAAATAAACTCCGAAAAGATATTATTCCGCAATTTGCCGATATAAATCCGGCATATAAAGCAAATATTCTGAAAACAATTGCTTTTCTCGAAGATACAAACAGTATTTTACAAGATAAAATCAACGAAATCAGTAAAAATATTGTTCAAAAGCAAAACCGGAAAACCCTTTTTGATATTAAAAAAATTTTAGAGCTGGATAATCCTTCATTCTATCTGTTTGAATTATTGTACCCCTACGGATACAATGCCGCACAAGTTGATGATATAGTGCAGGCTTTAAGTGGAAGCTCAGGAAAAATATTTTACTCGATTGATTATCAAATAATTAAAGACAGAAATTTTTTAATCCTCACTCCTATTGATAAAAATACCGACACAAAAACAGTGTACCTTACTGAAAATCTTGAAAAGATAAAACTCAGTGAAAATCAGCTTTTAAAAATCAGCTATTTTCAAAACTCAGCTGATTTTAAGCTGCCCAAAGACAATAAAATTGCAGTTTTAGACAAGGATAAACTAAAATTTCCATTGATAATTCGTAAATGGCAAAAGGGAGACTATTTTTATCCCTTAGGGATGAAACAAAAAAAGAAACTCAGTGATTTTTTTATCGACATGAAGTTATCAAATTACGACAAACAGCAAGTACATGTCTTGCTTTCGGGCGATGATATTGTTTGGATTATTGCTTATCGAATTGATAACCGCTATAAATTAAGTGCTGAAACAGAAAATATTATGCAA
>JALWNR010000403.1 GCA_027083715.1 Bacteroidales bacterium | reverse complement strand
TTTTTAAAGTGTTCATTCTCGCTTTATCTCCTTTTTTAATTGTAATTTCAACTATTTATTATTATCCAAATACGAAAAGCCAGAAGTTCATACATGCAAAAGTCTTTAAAATATTATGAGGTCACTCAAATCAATAATTTGTTGTAAATTAAAAATATATGTATTATATAATTAACAGGATATAGTCAATAAATAATACCTGGAGTCACCCCATAATTTTAATAAAATATTGAAAAGTACTTACTTTTTTTTCAATCGTTGGTATAAAACCTTGGCTGTTTCGATTATAGTAGGAATTTTATTAGGAGGCTTACTTTATATAAAGGATAAAAGCAAATATCAAAACACCATGTTAGGTTATAGTCCGGTGATAAATTCTGTGCTTATTGTGAACATCATAAATTCATTAAATGAAATAAATAAAGCAGATAAATCAAGTCTTGAAAAAATACTGGATATACCAGAAGTAGAAGCAGAAAAAATTATAGAACTTCAGGCAGATACAGTTGAAACACTGGATAACCAAATAAAAACCATTAGTATTAAATTAAGTTTTAAGGATACCATTAATATCTCAAAGTTTACGGATAATCTAATTTCGTATATCAATAATAACCCTTATGTTGCAAAGCAATTATCATTAAAAAAAGATTATTTAACAGCATTAATTACCCAAACAGATAAAGAAATTATCAAATTAGACAGCTTACAAAAGGCCCTGTTAAAAAATGCAGGAAAGAATCCTGAACTTAAAAAAGCCGGATTTATAATCAGTAATGATCAGATTGATAATTTTTACCATAAAGATATAATAGCACTGACCGCTCAAAAACAAAATTATATCTCTAATTTAGAACGATTAAGTGGATTTATTCCAATTAGCCAATTTAAACCTGCTAAAATTAAAGAACATTCTTTAGTTAAAACAGTGGCTATAACTACGGGTATTGTTTTCGGTTTGGTATTTTTTACTTTATTGGTACTTGAAATAAGAAGAAAAGCACTTCACTTAATAAAAAAATAATGAAAGGAATTGTACTAGCAGGTGGTTCAGGAACAAGACTTTACCCCATTACTAGAGGTATATCTAAACAATTGTTGCCTATCTATGATAAACCAATGATTTATTATCCTATTTCGGTATTAATGTTGGCAGGAATCAGGGAAATATTAATTATATCAACCCCTATTGATTTACCTTTTTTTAAACGATTATTAGGCTCAGGAGAAGAATTAGGTTTAAAATTTTCATATGCTGAACAACCCACGCCTGATGGGTTGGCACAAGCATTTATTATCGGAGAAGAATTTATTGGAAATGATGATGTTTGTTTGGTACTGGGCGATAATATTTTTTATGGACATGGTTTGATTGATTTATTAAAAAATGCAATACATAATATCAGCCATGAAAAAACTGCAACAGTTTTTGGATATTGGGTAAAAGACCCTGAACGATATGGAGTGGCAGAATTTGATAAAAACGGAAAAGTAATATCCATAGAAGAAAAACCGAAAAAACCAAAATCAAACTATGCGGTAATCGGATTATATTTCTATACAAATGAGGTAGTGGAAATAGCTAAAAATATTAAACCTTCTGCACGTGGCGAATTAGAAATTACTACAGTAAATCAGGAATATTTGAAAAGAAAACGTCTGAAAGTAGAGTTAATGGGCAGAGGATATGCATGGTTGGATACCGGAACGCATGAATCGTTAATTGATGCGGGAAGATTTATAGAAACCATAGAAACCCGTACCGGATTAAAAGTAGCTTGTTTGGAAGAAATTGCTTATTTTATGGGATACATCAACAAAGAACAATTAAAAAAACTAGCTGAACCTTTGAAAAAAAATCAATACGGACAATATCTTTTATCTTTAATTGGTCATTAGTTGTTGGTTACTAGAAACTGGAGACCGGGCACTGGAAATCGGGAACTTAGAATAGGTAAGTAATTTTTGAGAATTCTACAATCAAACAATTTAGCAATTTAATTCATGAAATTTATAAAAACAACAATACCCGAAGTAGTAATTATTGAGCCGGAAATATACGGAGACAAAAGGGGCTATTTTATGGTATCCTACTCGCAGAAAGAGTTTGAGGAAAATATATTAAAAACAAAGTTTATTCAAGACAATGAATCCATGTCGTCTCACGGTGTGTTACGCGGCTTACATTACCAAGCCCCTCCTTATGCACAAGCTAAACTAGTAAGGGTGGTTTTAGGAAAAGTATTGGATGTTGCCGTGGATATAAGAAAAGGCTCCCCCACTTTCAGTCAGCATGTTGCAGTGGAATTATCGGAAGAGAACAAGAGACAGTTGTTTATTCCGCGTGGTTTTGCGCATGGATTTGTAGTGTTAAGCAAAAAAGCAATTTTTCAATACAAAATTGATAACATTTACGCCCCTGAATATGAAAGAGGAATTGCCTTTAATGATAAAGGTTTGGGCATTGACTGGAAAATTAAGCCGGAAGATATTATTTTATCGGAAAAAGATAAAAAAAATCCGGTACTAAAAGATGCGGAAATATTTTAGAAATGGTCTTGATAATTAGTCGTTGGTGGATTGGTCATTGGATGATTGGTTAATTTGATAATGTGGTAATGCGATAATTATGAGTTAAAAGTGGAAAGTTTATAAAGTGGAAATATGAAACATGAAAGTAGTTAAAATTAACAATTTGGCACCCAGAGCTCAGTACCAAGTATCCAGTGCCCAGAGCCCATAACCATGTACCAAATTCAAACAATCCGCCGATAGTCGGACAAGTTTTAGCAATTTAACAATGTAACAATTTAGCAATGAAATCAATATTAATTACCGGAGGAGCAGGATTTATCGGCTCAAATTTCATCCCATACTTTCATGATAAATACAAAGATTACCATATCGTTAATCTGGATAAATTAACTTATGCAGGAAATTTGGATAATTTAAAGGAAGTTGAAAATAGTGAGCGCTATACATTTATCAAAGGAGATATCTGCAATCGTGAGTTGGTGGAATTTATTTTTAATCAATACGATGTTTGTGGCATAATCCACTTTGCGGCAGAATCGCATGTAGATAACAGTATTGAAGGTCCTGAAGTTTTTATTAAAACCAATATAAACGGTACCTTTACTTTATTGGATGTTGCCCGAAACTATTGGATGGAAGCACCCTTTCAATATAAAGAAGCTTATAAAGATTGTCGTTTCCATCATATTTCAACCGATGAAGTTTATGGAACTTTGGGTGAGACCGGCTTATTTAAGGAAATAACACCTTATGCACCTAATTCACCCTATTCTGCTGCCAAAGCCTCATCCGATTTTTTGGTAAGGGCATATCATCATACCTATGGTATGAATGTAACTACCAGTAACTGCTCCAATAATTACGGTCCTAAACAACATAATGAAAAACTTATTCCGGTAATTATCCGTAAAGCACTTTCAGGTGAAAATATCCCCATATACGGCGATGGAAAAAATATTCGCGATTGGCTTTATGTTCTTGACCACTGTACAGGTATTGATTTGGTTTATCATAAAGGAAAAACAGGAGAAACTTATAATATAGGCGGACGTAACGAAAAAACCAATTTGGAAATCGTACACGAAATTTGTACTATTTTAGATAAAAAAAGACCTAAAAAACAAGGTTCATACACAGAACAGATTACTTTTGTAAAAGACCGTGCCGGACACGATCGCCGCTATGCCATTGATGCAACAAAAATAGAAAATGAATTAGGCTGGAAAGCAAGAGAAAATTTTGAAAGTGGCATTTTAAAAACAGTTGAATGGTATTTGGAAAAATAGAAAATAAATAGAATTGATCAGAAACGCGACAGGAATAATTCTATTGACTATTTATAAACTTGTAATAATATAATCGTTTTTGCACAAATAAGCTTTCTTTATAGACAAAGTATAATAATCTAGAC
>JALWNR010000402.1 GCA_027083715.1 Bacteroidales bacterium | reverse complement strand
ATATCAATATTTAAAAATATCGATATTATTATCCGTAAAAGACTAGTAAACATTAAAATATAAATAATTAGATTCTGAGCTAAATATGATATAAATATTTTGGTATAGTATTTGAAAGTTACAAAATGTAAATAATTATGTAAAAAACAATAATCTACGAAATAATGAAAAAGAAAAGTTATAGTTTTCCAAGTTTATTTGAAGCTACTGCAAGCGATTTAAATTTTGTATCAAAAGATTTACTCGGTGGACTTCAATTATATGAAAATGAACAGGCATATATTCTAGGCAATT
This sequence comes from Bacteroidales bacterium, assembly GCA_027083715.1. Lineage (GTDB taxonomy): Bacteria > Bacteroidota > Bacteroidia > Bacteroidales > NBLH01 > NBLH01. The sequence continues at coordinate 3,658 of JALWNR010000402.1, read as the reverse complement.
TAGCATTATCGGAAGGTATGTCTCCAAACAAAGCCATTAACAGTGCACCCGATGAATTGGATTATTTACTTTTTGTAAAAGCAGGTATTTTGCTGGCTAACAATACCAATAATCGACCATTGGCACTAACTACAGGTTTTCCTTTTTCAACTTACCACATTTATAAAAAGAAAGCCGAAGAAATTATTCAAAATATTGATGCAATAGAGTATTATCAAGGAACATTCAGCAATAAAAAGCGTGCTAAAATTAAACCGCATATCCAAAAAGTAGAAATATTACCGGAAATGATTGGTAATATCATCGCTTTGCGTGTAGGAGATGAAAATGCAGATGGTAATTTCTTTGTAGTAAGCTTGGGTTACGGAACCTGCGAAGCAGTTTTGAGTACTGAGAATGGTATTGTACATCGTACGGCCACCAGCATTACAGGTATGCAATATGCTGTAGATATGTTTATGCGCCAGCTTTCCAATAAATACTATTTAGGTTTAAAAACAGAAAAGCAACTGGACATGTCTTTTCGTAACGATCACATAATTCTTGACCGAAAAAGAATAAATATCGTTGAATTGCGTAAACATGTATTGGAAAGATATTATGAGCATGTTATTTCACCGGTTTTGCGTAGATCATTCAGCGATTCGGATTTTGAAAAAGCAGATAAAATATTTTTAACAGGTGGCGGCGCTATATTTAGTGATTTGGTAGATGCTTTTCATAATGAATTTCATGACATTGCAAATGTTGAGGTAGTAAAAAACCCATTGACATTGACCAGTGAAGGTTACAGCCTTAACTCAATAATGCTTGCAGGTGGTGATAAATCAACAGCTATTGGGCTGGATGTAGGAAATGCAAATACAGTACTAACACAGTTTGAAACGGATAAATATGAAAAAGAAGTAAATGATTTTAAGCCGGCTTTTTCATAAAAAATACAAACTCAATTTCAGAAGCTTTGTTTCGTAGATCAATTCAAAAAGCCGCCCTTTAACAGGCGGCTTTTTTACGCAACAAAATAGTTGCAAGTACATAATAAACCAATAACTCCAATCTTTAAAATCAAACAAATTTGATGTTTTTATTTTAATTCTTTATGGCATAGCCACCAATCATAGCATTCATGTTTACCGGCTTTTGCATCTTCTAATCTTTGTTTTGCAGTAGCTGAATCAGTTGCAGGTGGTATAATAACATGATTACCAACCATTTCGTTGTTTGGCCAATTTGCAGGAATAGCTACTTTATTTTTATCAGAAAGTTGCATAGCTTCAACGGCACGTAAAATTTCATCCATATTACGACCCAATTCTTGCGGATAATAGAAAATAATACGAATGTTTGATTCAGCATCTACAATAAATACAGCACGAACAGTATTAGTACCTTTTCCGGGATGAATTAAACCCAGTTCTGATGCAACTTTACCGGTATCGGCAATAATCGGAAATTCGATTTTTACACCTACGTTTTCTTCGATCCACTCCTCCCATTTTATGTGAGCAAAAACTTGATCTACACTTAAACCGATTAATTCGGTATTAAGCGCTTTAAATCTATCGTAGCGCTTTTGAAAAGCAACAAACTCAGTAGTACATACCGGAGTAAAATCTGCCGGATGACTAAATAATACAAACCATTTTCCTTTATAATCACCGGGTAAATTTTTAATACCGTGTGTTGTTTGAACTGTTAGTTCGGGAAATTTATCACCTAATAATGGCATTCCTTTTTTTTCTTCCATATCTTTTAATTTTAAGGGTTATTATTAAATCTGATGCAAAGGTATGTTAAAAAACAACATCAGTCAAATCAATAATTTTTATATCATAATAGATTTTTTTTATATTTGCAGTTTAAATTAGTGGATAAGCTTAAATACACTATGATATACTAATATTTGAATAATATGACTTTAGTACAATTAGAATATATTGTGGCTCTTAATAAATACCGGCATTTTGTTACTGCCGCAGAAAAATGTTATATTACTCAACCTACTTTGAGTATGCAAATTCAAAAACTTGAAGATGAATTAGATGTAAAAATATTTGACCGGAGTAAACAGCCTATCGAACCAACTGTTATTGGTGAAAAAATCATTAAACAAGCAATGATTGTTTTGGAATCGGCCAATAAAATTCCGGAAATGATACAAGAAATACGAGGCAATATACAAGGTGATTTGAATATTGGTATTATCCCAACAATAGCCCCCTATCTTGTACCTTTATTTATTACCCAAACGATTAAAGAATATCCGGGTTTACATATACAAATAGAAGAACTTTTGACCGATCAAATTACTGAAGCTTTGATTAACAATGATTTAGATATAGGAATTATTGCTACTCCTCTAAATGAGCCGGGAATTCGTGAAATTCCATTATATTATGAGCCCTTCGTGGTTTTTAGCTCAAAAGAGCATCGTTTTTTTAAAAAAGATAAAATTAATGCTTCTGATTTGAGTATTGATGATATGTGGTTGTTGAATGAAGGACATTGTTTTAGTAGTCATGCCATTAATCTTTGTGGAGCCGACCAAATAAAAACTCAATCTTTGGCGCTGAATTATCGTAGCGGCTCATTGGAATCTTTGAGTAAATTAGTAGAGCAACAATATGGATATACATTACTGCCCTGGCTCAGTCTTTTAGATATGGAGGAACGAAAAAAAGACTTGGTCAGAGAATTTAATGCGCCTATACCTAAAAGAGAAATCAGCATTATTGTAAAAGACACATTTTTAAAGGAAAAAATGGTTAATGCCATTAAAGACAAAATTTTAGAAAATATTCCGGAAGAATTAAAAAGTCTGGGCGCTGGCATGTTGGTAGATTGGAGATAATTTACTCACAATCAATAAAATACATTAAATATAGCTATGGCTTAAAATGGCGATTATACTAAAGTTAGTTATATTTCTTTAAATATCAAGTTTTTGGTAATTAGTAGTAGTAATTTGTAATTAGAATAATATTTAAATATTGCTTAATTACCAATATATTAATCACTTGCATCAAAACAGGACAATTATTATCAAACAATAACTCCTCTACTCCAAACCATAGTCAATATTTGTAAACCTCCTGTAATTATGCAAAAGGTGCAAAAAAATAATAAATTACTCAACAGTCAAATAAAAAATATTAGCTTTTAACATCATCTTGACAATCTTCGCATAAACCATAAAAATACAAAGAATGATAATCAACTCTGAATTTCATTAATTCAGATGCAGTTGTTTGTATTTCGTGAATGCGAGGGTCGCAAAATTCAATAACTTTGCCGCACTCGGTACAAATTAAGTGATCATGCTGGCGACATTCATGGGCTTTTTCAAATTGAGCGATATTTTTACCAAATTGATGCTTAACCACTAAATTACAGTCTAACAAAAGCTCAATGGTGTTATAGAGTGTTGCACGGCTGACCCTGTAATTTTTATTTTTCATAAAAAGATACAAACTCTCTATATCAAAATGTCCATCGCGGGTATAAATTTCGTCCAGAATAGCAAAACGTTCCGGAGTTTTACGATGTCCCATTTTTTCAAGATATTCTGTAAATATCTGCTTTACAGTCTCTTTTGTATCTGTGCAAATCATATTCAAATTAATTAATTTTAAGGAATTTTTTCAATGCTAAACAGGAT
>JALWNR010000401.1 GCA_027083715.1 Bacteroidales bacterium | reverse complement strand
GTTAGTTATTAATATAATACACAAATTATCAAATTCAAGATGAATGTTAAAATTGCCAAATCATGGAAAACATTATTGCAGGATGAGTTTGAAAAACCTTATTTTCATCAACTTGTTAATTTTGTTAAATCAGAGTATAATATATATAAGGTATATCCGCCCGGAAAATTAATTTTTAATGCATTTGATCACTGCAGTTTTGAAGATTTAAAAGTGGTCATTCTCGGACAAGACCCCTATCATGGAGCCGGACAGGCAAACGGACTTTGTTTTTCGGTTAATGATGGCATACGTAAACCACCCTCGTTGGTAAATATTTTTAAAGAAATCCAGGATGATGTAGGTACTCCAATACCGGAAAGTGGTAATTTAGAGCGTTGGGCAAAACAAGGTATATTGCTTTTAAATGCCACATTAACAGTACGTGCAAATCAAGCAGGTTCACATCAAAATAAAGGCTGGGAAACTTTTACAGATGCTGTTATTAAACAAATATCAGACAAAAAGTCAGGAATTGTATTTTTACTCTGGGGAGCTTATGCCCAAAAAAAAGGAAGCATTATTGACAAAAATAAACATTATACTTTGCAATCGGCTCACCCCTCGCCTTTTGCTGCACATCGAGGTTTTTTTGGAAACAAACATTTTAGTAAAACCAACGAATTTTTAATAAAAAATAACAAAACACCTATTAAATGGTAAGAAGTTTGATAATTTGTATTTAGCAATACTTATATCGGACATAAAACTCTTTTTTATCCGGTAATTGTGAATAAACTTTTATTTAACTTAAAAAATTCATATTTTTGTAGCTAATAATTTTAATTTATGAATCCAAGATTTACTGAAAAAATAAAAAAAATACTTTCCTACAGCAAAGAAGAAGCTGTACGTTTGGGGAATAAATATATTGGTACCGAACACTTGTTTTTAGGTATTTTACGCGAAGGAACTGCCCCTGTTCTGGGTGATTTGGAAGATTTAGGTATTGATTTAATTCAAGTTAAACAGGAAATAGAAGACAAAGTAAGAATTGATATTCCTGAAACTATCCTAAACAATGAGCAAAGTACCGGTTTATTAAAAACCGCTGAGCGTGCATTAAAGCTTACTGAACTAGAAGCAATTTCAACAAAAAGTCAAACCCCTGATATTGAACATCTTGTATTAGCAATATTGAAAGATAATACCAGTGTGGTTACCCAAATATTGGCAAAATACGATGTTGATTATGATCGTTTAAAGGACAAATTGGCACACACTTTTCGTTCTGAAATTCCTAATGAAGATGATGATTTACGTGAAAATAAAGATGACTCGGGACAACAAGGTTTTAGCGGAAAAGGAAAATCTCAATCGGAAACTCCGGTTTTAGATAATTTTGGTGTAGATTTAACAAAAGCTGCCGAACAAAATCAATTAGACCCGATTATAGGGCGTGATTTGGAAATAGAGCGACTGGTACAAATTTTAAGTAGGCGTAAGAAAAATAATCCGGTTCTGATTGGAGAGCCCGGAGTAGGTAAATCGGCTATTGCAGAAGGTTTGGCTATTCGTATTATCAAAAAACAAGTATCGCGTGTGCTTTTTGGTAAAAGAATAGTTACTCTTGATGTGGCATCGGTTGTAGCCGGAACAAAATATCGCGGGCAGTTTGAAGAAAGAATGAAATCCATACTCAACGAACTGGCAAAAACCAATGATGTAATTTTATTTATAGATGAAATTCATACAATTGTTGGTGCCGGCGGTGCAAGTGGCTCATTGGATGCATCAAATATGTTAAAACCTGCATTGGCACGTGGTGAAATTCAGTGTATAGGTGCAACTACTTTGGATGAATATCGTCAATATATTGAAAAAGACGGTGCATTAGAGCGCAGATTTCAGAAAATCATGGTGAATCCTACATCTGTAGAAGAAACTGTTGAAATTTTAAATAATATTAAAGATCGGTATGAAGATCATCATAATGTAATATACACTGATTCAGCTATTGAAAGTTGTGTAAAACTGACCGAAAGATATATTAGCGACAGGCATTTGCCCGATAAAGCCATTGACGCTTTGGACGAATCCGGTTCAAGAGTGCATATCTCTAAAATTAAAATTCCGGAGGTAATTGAGGCTATTGAAAAGGAAATTGAAGAAATTAACAAGCTAAAGCTTGAAGCAGTTAAAAATCAGCAATTTGAACTTGCAGCTTCGCATCGCGATAAAGAGCATGAATTGATGAAAAAGCTGGATGAGGAAAAACGTAAATGGGAAGAAGATTTATCAAACAATCGCGAAACTGTTGATGTACATAATGTAGAAGAAGTAGTTGCCATGATGACCGGTGTTCCGGTTCAACGAATAGCACAATCAGAAGGTGTTCGCCTGATGAAAATGAAGGAAGAATTACAAACAAAAGTTATAGGACAAGACGATGCCGTTGGTAAAGTAGTAAAAGCGATTCAAAGAAACCGTGCGGGCTTAAAAGATCCCAAGCGACCTATTGGCTCTTTTATATTTTTAGGACCTACCGGAGTTGGTAAAACACAATTAGCTAAAATTTTAGCAAAATATTTGTTTGATACCGAAGATGCTTTGGTGCGCATTGACATGAGCGAGTATATGGAAAAATTTTCAATATCGCGCTTGGTTGGAGCACCTCCCGGTTATGTTGGTTATGAAGAGGGCGGACAATTAACCGAAAAAATACGCCGTAAACCTTATTCGGTAGTTTTATTGGATGAAATTGAAAAAGCCCACCCTGATGTTTTTCATTTATTACTTCATGTACTTGATGAGGGACAATTAACTGATGGTTTAGGGAGAAGAGTAGATTTTAAAAATACCATAATTTTAATGACCTCAAATATTGGTTCACGCCAAATACAGGATTTTGGTCGTGGTGTAGGTTTTGCTACTAAAGCATTTGATGAAGACCGGAACAAAGGGATTATTCATAAAGCACTGAAAAAGGCTTTTGCTCCCGAATTTTTAAACAGGATTGATGATGTTATTCTGTTTAATTCATTATCGCTTGAAGATATTCATAAAATTATTGATATTGAACTGGAAGGTTTATATTCTCGTGTGGAAGATTTAGGATATAAGCTAGTAATTTCAAAAGAAGCCAAAAATTTTATTGCTGAAAAGGGTTATGATAGTAAATTTGGAGCAAGACCGCTTAAACGTGCTATCCAAAAATATCTTGAAGATGAAATGGCTGAAGTAATAATTGAAGCTTCAATTACCCAAGGTGATATTATTCATGTGAAATTTGATAAAAAGAAAGACAAAATAAATATTGTAATCGAAAAATCAAAAGGAACTAAAACAAGTAAAAAATCGGATACTGATAACAAAAGTATTGACAGAGAACAGAAAGGAGCATAAGTTTTTTAGCTTAATCATTGTTTACTGCCATAATTGGGTCTTGAAGAATTATTAACAACGTATTGGAATCAAGTAACTTTGCTTCTTGTAAGAATCTGCATAAAATTTTTATAATACAAAAATGCCCTGAAATAAGTTTATAATTTCAGGGCATTTTTTAATGATTGTAAAACAAAAAAGCCCTGCAAAATTGCAAGGCTTTCGATTAAATCTTCAGATCATATATAAACTATGCGAGTTTAACATTTACTGCATTTAATCCTTTTCTACCTTCGGTAAGTTCAAAAGTAACTTGGTCGTCTTCTCTGATTTCATCGATTAAACCTGTTACGTGTACAAAGTACTCATTGTCTGATTCTGAGTCTTTAATGAAACCAAAACCTTTGGTGTCATTAAAAAATTTTACTGTTCCTTCTTTCATGATAATATTAAAAATTGTATTAATTATGCCACAAAGATAATATAATATTTTTATAAATCATTGTTTTTCAAAAAAATTTACAAAAATTAATATATGAGATTACTCCTAAAAGGTATATGTACAAACAAACTTTATTTTTCTTTATTTAATTAAAGAA
>JALWNR010000400.1 GCA_027083715.1 Bacteroidales bacterium | reverse complement strand
TAAAGTACGGCAAATCTTTTAGAATTGAGAAAAAGTCCCGTAGGAACTAAATATTGATAAGCCCGTATGAAGCGAAGCGGAATGCGGGGAATAAAAATGAAAAGTAAGGCGATGCAAGTAATATCGTTTCAAAAAGAGTAAGAAAAACATGCATCGCAATAAAAACAGCTTGATTAATCCGGAAAAATGCGTAAAAAGAGGATTATGGAAATAAAAAACAATGTTTTGACAACACAAGAATTTCAAATTATTGATGCAGCTGAGGAACATTTGCCTTTGGCAAAACAGATTGTGCAAATGATAGGAGACGCTGCAAAAATTCCCGGAACCGGTATTGCTATTAGAACGGTGGAATACATTTCGGAAAAAATCCGTCAAGGAAAAGCAGTAATTGCTTTGCAAAAAGGAGATAAAGATATAGCAGGTTTTTGCTATATCGAAACCTGGGAAAACAAAAAGTATGTAGCTAATTCAGGACTGATAGTAGCACAGAAATACCGCAAATCCGGTTTGGCAAGCGAAATAAAAAAGCGTGCTTTTCAGCTTTCACGTAAGCGATATCCCAATTCAAAAATTTTTGGCTTAACAACCAGTTTAGCGGTAATGAAAATCAATACGGCATTGGGTTATGTTCCGGTAACATTTTCAGAAATCACGCAAGATGATGAGTTTTGGCACGGCTGCGAAACCTGTAACTATTACGATATTCTTGTCCGAACTAAACGCGATAAATGTCTTTGCACGGGAATGTTGTTTGATCCGAAAATACATGGTTAAATGGTTAAGGTATAGAGAAGAAATATCTGAAATTAGATGATGTCAAAGCCTATAAAATAGCATTTCATTTATCTAATTATGTCTGAGATATTGTAATTCAATGGGATTATTTTGCAAGAAACACATTAGGCGAACAGTTTGTTGATGTAGTTGACAGTATTTCAGCAAATATAGCCGAAGGCTTTGGTAGATATGGCAAGAGGGATAAAAAAGATTTTACCGAATTAGTTTTGGTTCATTAAAAGAAAGTTTTGATTGGAACGAAAAAACAAAAGTCCGAAAATTATTAACGAAAGAACAATATACGCATATCTTTGGAGAACTTGAAAAGTTGCCAATAGAGATAAACTCTTTTATTAAATATACAAATTCAAAATTGCAATATTAACCATTTAGCAATTTAACCATTCAACAATTGAAATAATGAAAAAAAAAATAGTTTTAGCATACAGCGGAGGATTAGACACCTCATACATCGTTAAAAAGTTTAGTGAGGAAGGAAAATACGAAGTACACACCGTTTTGGTAAACACCGGCGGTTTCTCAAAAGAGGAGCTGGAAGCGGTGTCTGACAAAGCATTACGGTTGGGTGCGGCAAGCCACAAAAATATTGATATTACCGATACTTATTATAAAGATTGCATTCGCTATATGGTGTATGGCAACATCTTGAAAAATAATGCTTATCCGTTATCGGTAAGTTCAGAGCGAACTTTTCAGGCAATAGAAATTGCCAAATATGCAAAATCAATCGGTGCCAAATACATTGCACACGGAAGCACGGGAGCAGGAAACGATCAAGTTCGTTTTGATTTAACCTTTCGACTGATTATTCCCGAAGCCGAAATTATTACCCCCGTGCGAGATGAAAAATTATCACGCGAATACGAAATTCAATACCTCAAAGAAAACGGTGTGAAAGACGATTGGAAAAAATCGGAATATTCCATTAATCAAGGCATTTGGGGAACCAGCATTGGCGGAAAAGAAACATTATCGTCGGATAAAACTTTACCGGAGCATGCTTATTTAAATCAGTTGCAAGAAAATGAACCTTATAAACTGAATTTATCTTTTAAAAATGGTGAGTTAGTATCGATTAATGGTAATAATTATGAAAACACTGTTGATGCCATTCAAGAACTGAATGAGATAGGCGGAAAATATGCCATAGGCAGAGGAATGCACGTAGGCGATACGGTAATTGGATCGAAAGGCAGGGTAGGTTTTGAGGCTCCGGCAGCGGTATTGATTATTGAGGCACATCGTATGTTGGAAAAACATGTATTGAGCAAATGGCAGATGTATTGGAAAGAGCAGTTGGCAAACTGGTACGGAATGTTGCTGCACGAAGCACAATATTTTGAACCGGTAATGCGCAATATTGAAAAATTTTTGGAAGATAGTCAGCAGCGTGTAACAGGCGAGGTATTTATTACGCTTTATCCATACTGTTTTGAAATAGAGGGAATAAAATCAGATTATGATTTAGCCAATGCCAAATTCGGTAGCTATGGCGAGGAAAATACTTTATGGACAGGCGATGACGTAAAAGGATTTACCAAAATTCTGGCAAACTCAATGTTTATGCATCGTTCGTTGGATTAAACAAATATAGAATCCTATAAGACATCAGCCGGTGGGCTGACAAGTTATAAGTTCATATAAGAGTTAATGACTGCGTCATAAATAATCCCGTAGGGATTAAATATTGATAGCCCCGTATGTAGCGCAGCGAAATGCGGGGAATAAAAAACAAAAAATAAAAGCGATGCAAGTAATAAGGTTCCAAAAAAAAATAAAACAGACATGCATCGCAATTAAAAATGTATCAAAAACAACAATCTGACAATGTAACAATATAACAATGCAAACTCTTCACGAACAAGCCATATCTCTATTAAAACGTCTTATTGCTACGCCTTCCGTCAGTCGTTCGGAGGACAAAACCGCTGATATTTTGGAGGAATATTTGAGAAGTAACGGCTTTGAGGTAAACCGTAAGCATAATAATGTTTGGGTAACACATTTTACCGATAAAACAAAACCTACGGTTTTGTTAAATTCACATCACGATACGGTAAAGCCTGTTGCTACATGGACGCGTGAGCCGTATCAACCCACAGAAGAAAACGGCAAATTATACGGTTTAGGAAGTAACGATGCCGGAGCGCCTTTGGTTTCCTTGTTGATGAGTTTTATTCATTTAAGTAAGCAAAAAAATACAAGCTATAATTATATTTTTCTGGCAAGTGCCGAAGAAGAGGTGTCAGGTCAGAACGGCATAGCCTCGGTATTGCCCGAACTTGGAAAAATTGACTTTGCCATTGTAGGTGAGCCTACCGGAATGGATGCTGCCATAGCTGAAAAAGGTTTAATGGTGCTGGATTGTACTGCCAAAGGCAAAGCCGGACATGCCGCGCGTGATGAAGGCATTAATGCCATAAGCATTGCTTTGCGCGATATTCAAAAGCTGGAAAATTACCGGTTTGAGAAAAAATCAGATTTTCTGGGAGCGGTAAAAACTACGGTAACGCAGATTAACGGTGGGGCACAGCATAATGTTGTGCCGGAAACATGCACTTTTGTGGTAGATGTGCGCACTAATGAGTATTACTCAAACAAAGAGGTATTTGAGATAATAGACAATATGTTGCAGTCGGAAGTGAAAGCCCGTTCGTTTCGTTTAAATTCATCGTCCATTAGTCCAGAGCATGAAATTGTGCAAAAGGCAAAGCGCTTAGGTATAAAAACTTACGGCTCGCCAACTTTATCCGATCAGGCATTGATGAACTTTCCTTCAATGAAAATCGGACCCGGACGTTCAAAGCGTTCACACACGGCTGATGAATTTGTATATATTGATGAAATTAAGGAAGGAATTGATTTGTATATTAAACTGTTAGGGTAAAACTCATTGTTAAATTAACCCGTAGGGATTAGAAAACGAATAATAAAAGCGATGTAAGTAATAAGGTTTCAAGAAGAATAAAACAAACATGCATCGCAATTAAGAATGATGATTAAATGACAAATATGAATGCTTATAGTCAATCATTAGAAGCAGAATTTGAAAAAGCTGCTAATCCGCAACTTTCCAAAGAAATGGCGGCGTATATGCGTAATCAATTTGCTTTTTTAGGCATCAAAACACCTGAGAGACGCAATATTCAGAAGGCTTTTTTACATAAAGAAGCTTTACCGGATAAAGTGGAATTACACAAAATAGTAAAACATTTTTGGAACAAAGCAGAAAGAGAATATCAGTATTTTGCACAGGAACTGGCTCAAAAATATCTAAAACAATTTGAACCGCAAGATATTAAGTTGTTTGAATATATGATTACTCATAAATCGTGGTGGGATACTGTTGATGTAATTGCGGTTAAACTTGTAGGAGTATTGTTAGAAAAATCTCCCGAAAAAATTGAAGAATATGTGAGTAAATGGATTTCATCAGGTAATATTTGGCTACAAAGAACGGCTATTTTATTTCAATTGAAATACAAAAATGATTTAGATACAGAGCTTTTAAGGGAAATTATATTGAAACTGAAAGATACCAATGAGTTTTTTATTAATAAAGCAATAGGTTGGATATTAAGAGAGTATGCAAAAACAAACCCGCAATGGGTAATTGATTTTACGGAAAAAACAAAATTAAGTAATTTAAGTAAACGCGAAGCTTTGAGGAATATAACCATATAAGAGCATATAAGTTTTATGATTGCGTCATAAATAATCCCGAAGGGATTAAATATTGATAGTTTGTATGTAGCGCAGCGAAATGCAGGGAATAAAAAGAGAAAAACCAAAGCGATGCAAGTAATGTGGTTTCAAAAAGAGTAAAACAAACATGCATCGCAATTAATAATGTATCAAAATAACAATTTAGCTATATAACAATTTTAACAATGAAACTCTGGAATAAAGGAACGGAAGTAAACAAAAAGATAGAACTTTTTACCATAGGTAAAGATCGCGAGCTGGATATGTATCTGGCAGAGAATGATATACTCGGTTCAATGGCACATTGCACTATGTTGGAGAGTATCGGCTTGCTTACCAAACAGGAATTAGATGATGTTTTACGCGAATTGCGAAACATTTACCAACTAAATAAAGAAGGCAAATTGCAAATTGAAGAAGGCATTGAAGACATTCATTCGCAAATAGAATTTCTTTTAACGCAAAAACTGGGCGATACGGGCAAAAAAATCCACAACGGTCGCTCGCGTAACGACCAAGTATTACTTGATTTGAAATTGTTTATCCGTGCGCAAATTAAAGAGCTGGTGGATTTGACGGATAAACTTTTCCGCAATTTTATCGCGCAAAGCGAAAAATACAAAAATATTTTAATGCCCGGCTACACGCATTTGCAAGTGGCTATGCCTTCATCATTTGGCTTGTGGTTTGGTGCTTATGCCGAAAGTATGACCGACGATATACAAATGCTTTTGGCGGCTTATAAAATTGCCAATCAAAATCCATTGGGTTCGGCAGCGGGCTATGGTTCATCCTTTCCTTTGGATAGGCAAATGACTACCGAACTTTTGGGTTTTGAGCGGATGAATTACAATGTGGTGTATGCCCAAATGGGACGCGGAAAAACAGAGCGCGTGGTAGCTTATGCTTTGGCTTCGCTGGCGGCTACCATTGCCAAATTCAGTATGGATTTTAATCTGTTTATGAGCCAGAATTTCGGTTTTGTCAGTTTGCCTGACGAACTGACTACGGGTTCAAGCATTATGCCCCATAAGAAAAATCCCGATGTGTTTGAGCTTTTGCGTGCCAAATGCAACAAAATACAGGCTTTGCCGAACGAGATTGTACTGATTGCCAATAATCTGCCAACGGGATATTTCCGCGATTTACAAATAATTAAGGAAGACTTTATTCCCGTATTTGATGAAATGAAAGATGTATTGAAAATAACGGATTTTATGCTGGATAATATCCGTGTAAACGAAAATATTATCGATGATAAAAAATACGAATACCTGTTTAGTGTGGAAGAAGTGAATAAACACGTAATCAACGGAATGCCGTTTAGAGATGCCTATAAAAAAGTAGGCTTGGATATAGCGGCAGGCAATTTCAATCCTGAAAAAACAGTCAATCACACACACGAAGGCAGTATCGGTAATTTGGCAAATGATAAAATCACCCAAAAAATGGAAGAAATTATTAAGGAATTTAATTTTGATAAGGTTGATGAGGCGGTTAAAAAATTGTTGGAATAACCATATGAGGCATCAGCTTGTGGACTGACAAGTTATAAGTTCATATAAAAGTTTATGACTGCGTCATAAATAATCCCGTAGGGATTAAATATCGATAGCCCCGTATGTAGCGCAGCGAAATGCGGGGAATAAAAAACGGAAAACAAAAGCGGTGCAAGTAATGTTGTTTCAAAAAGAATAAAACAATCATGCATCGCAATTTGGAATGTGTCAAAAATAGGAATTTAACAATACAACAATTAATGAAAAAATTTAACAAGTTACTCATTCTTGGTTCGGGAGCATTGAAAATCGGAGAGGCAGGCGAGTTTGATTATTCCGGTTCACAGGCATTAAAAGCATTAAAGGAAGAAGGTGTAAAAACCGTCCTGATTAATCCGAATATTGCCACAGTGCAAACATCGGAAGGCGTTGCCGATGAAATTTACTTTTTGCCTGTAACCCCTTATTTTGTAGAGCAGGTTATCAAAAAAGAACGTCCCGAAGGAATTTTGCTCGCTTTTGGTGGACAAACTGCACTTAACTGCGGTGTGGAACTCTACAAAAACGGAGTTTTTGAAAAATATGGTATCGAAGTGCTGGGTACACCTGTGCAATCAATTATCGATACGGAAGACCGTGACATTTTCGTTAATAAACTGAATGAAATTAACGTAAAAACAGCCCGCAGCTATGCGGTGGAAAGTGTGGATGAAGCCGTGGAAGCAGCCGAAAAGCTAGGTTATCCGATAATTGTACGTGCCGCTTATGCGCTTGGCGGACTGGGTAGTGGTTTTGCCAACAATAAAGAAGAATTGATTAAGCTGACCAACAATGCTTTCTCTTATTCCAATCAAGTGTTGATTGAAGAGTCGCTGAAAGGTTGGAAAGAGTTGGAATATGAGGTTGTGCGTGATAAGTACGACAACTGTATTACCGTGTGTAATATGGAAAATTTTGACCCACTGGGTATTCATACAGGTGAAAGTATTGTCATTGCTCCTTCGCAAACGCTGACAAACCGTGAGTATCATAAATTGCGCGAGCTGGCAATTAAGATTATTCGCCACATTGGCGTAATTGGCGAGTGTAATGTGCAATATGCATTTGACCCTAACTCGGAGGATTACCGTGTGATTGAGGTAAACGCCCGACTTTCGCGTTCCAGTGCTTTGGCTTCAAAGGCAACGGGTTATCCATTGGCATTTGTGGCGGCTAAATTGGGTTTGGGTTACGGTTTGCACGAACTGAAAAACTCGATTACCAAAACCACATCGGCATTTTTTGAGCCGGCTTTGGACTATGTAGTCTGCAAAATTCCACGTTGGGATTTGAATAAATTTTCAGGCGTGTCGAAACTCATCGGCAGTAGTATGAAAAGCGTGGGTGAGGTAATGGCTATCGGTAAAAATTTTGAAGAAGCCATACAAAAAGGCTTGCGCATGATCGGGCAAGGGATGCACGGATTTGTCGGAAATCGCGATTTGGTTTTTGAAGATATTGAAGCAGAGCTTCAAAACCCCACTGACATGCGTATTTTTGTGATTGCTTCGGCATTTGCCAAAGGCATGAGCATTGATAAAATTCATGATTTGACCAAAATTGATAAATGGTTCTTGGAAAAACTGAAAAATATTCTCAGAATTAAGCAAGAGCTTGAAAAATATGATAAAGTAGAAGATTTGTCCGATGATTTATTGCTCGAAGCCAAAAAACGCGGTTTTTCCGATTTTCAATTGGCGCGTTTCGTAGAAAAAAGTGAAGTGCAAGCTATGGACAGTGCCTTGCTGAAAGTACGCGAATATCGTAAATCAAGAAATATTGTGCCTTATGTGAAGCAAATTGATACTTTGGCTGCTGAATATCCGGCGCAGACCAATTATCTGTATCTTACTTACAGTGGAAATGTACACGATATTGATTATGAGAATGATGGAAAATCTGTAATTGTGCTTGGTTCGGGTGCGTACCGTATCGGTAGTAGTGTAGAGTTTGACTGGTGTAGTGTTAATGCGCTGAATACCATCAATAAAAACGATTACCGCTCGGTAATGATTAATTACAATCCCGAAACGGTGAGTACCGATTACGATGTGTGTGACCGATTGTACTTTGATGAACTCACGCTGGAACGTGTACTCGATATTCAGGATTTGGAGCAATCAAAAGGTTTGGTGGTTTCTGTAGGCGGACAGATACCGAACAATCTGGCAATGCGTTTGCGTAATCAGGAAGTGCCTGTTTTGGGAACTTCACCTGAGGATATTGACCGTGCTGAAAATCGCCATAAATTTTCAATGCTTTTAGATGAATTGAAAATTGACCAACCAAAATGGAAGGAGCTAACTACCATAGAGGATATTTACCGCTTTGTAGATGAGGTTGGCTTTCCGGTATTGATACGTCCTTCCTATGTGCTTTCAGGTGCTGCAATGAATGTGGTTTCCAATAAGGAAGAATTAGAGCATTTTCTTTCTTTGGCAGCCAATGTGTCGAAACAATATCCTGTGGTAGTAACTGAATTTATCGAGCAGGCAAAAGAGATTGAAATAGATGCGGTTGCCGACCACGGCGAATTGGTTACTTCTGCCATTTCGGAGCATATTGAATTTGCCGGAGTACACTCGGGAGATGCCACTTTGGTATTCCCGCCGCAAAAAATCTATTTTGAAACCGTGCGCCGTATTAAACGTATTGCGCGTGAATTGGCAAAAGGACTGAACATTACGGGACCATTTAATATGCAATTTTTGGCAAAAGATAACGAGGTGAAAGTGATTGAATGTAATCTGCGTGCATCACGGAGTTTTCCTTTTGTTTCCAAAGTATTGAAGAGCAATTTAATTGAGTTGGCTACACAAATAATGCTGGGAGAAGAATATGAAGTACCTTCAAAATCCATTTTCGATTTAGACCATATTGGAGTAAAAGCTTCGCAGTTTTCATTTTCTCGTTTACAAAAAGCCGACCCTGTTTTGGGTGTGGATATGTCATCAACCGGTGAAGTGGGTTGCATAGGCGATGACTATTACGAGGCAATTCTGAAAGCTATGCTTTCAGTAGGTTACACCATTCCCGAAAAAAATATTCTGATTTCATCAGGTCCGATACGTTCCAAACTGGAATTGCTGAAGAGTAGTCGTATGTTGGTAGAAAGAGATTACAATTTGTTTGCCACCAAAGGAACGCATGAGTTTTTGAAAGGCAATGGCATTGAAAGTACCATGCTCCATTGGCCAGATGAAGATAAAAAGCCCAATGTGTTGGATTATCTGAAAAACGGTTTGATTGATTTGGTCATCAATATTCCCAAAAATTTGTCCGCCGGAGAGTTGGCAAATGATTACACCATTCGCCGAAGTGCCATTGACTACAACATTCCGTTGATAACCAATGCGCGTTTGGCAAGTGCTTTTATCTATTCAATTTGCAAACATTCAAAAGAAACGTTGAGTATTAAGAGTTGGAATAAATATTCTTAAAATACATTTTTGCAATGTTTTAGCTGTGATTAAAGGTTGTTGTCTTAATTGCCTTTAAGCTTTTTCTTTTTTGTTTATAGTCAATTGTAATAATTATCTTCGATGAAGTACGAAGCACTTCATCGAAGGTAATTATTGCGGGTTAGGTATTATGTATTTTAATGGTGATGGTGTTGAAAAAAATTAGAAAATGCAAAATACTGCTTGGAAAGAGCTGTTGCACAAGGAGATGAAACGGTAAGTTATTATCTGTTTTTGATAAAAGAATCCAGGTAGTTGTTTGAACTGTAAAATTATTAACCAGATTTGGAAACGGTTTAGCATAATTTCTTTACTTTGCATAAAAAACAGATGCAAAGAATTATTATAAAGAAAGGGCGTGAGCGAGCGCTTATTAATCGCCACCCCTGGATATTTTCCGGTGCGGTGCAAATAATGCCTGATGCTGAATTGGGCGAAATACTCTCTGTTTACAGCTATGACAATCGCTTAATAGGGTATGGCTTTTATGCGCCGGGGACACAAATTGTCTGCCGCGTGTTTGAATATACCGATACGGAAACCGATGTGCTTTCGCAAGAATATTGGACGGAAAAAGTTCGCAAAGCTTATGATATTCGCAAGCGATATGTTATTTCAGAGCAAACCAATGCTTACCGCCTGATTAATGCGGAAGGTGATTTTTTCCCGGGCTTGATTGCTGATGTGTATAAGAATACGGTTGTGGTGCAATTATTGATAAGAGGAACGGATAAAATCCTGGATTTTATTATTGATGCGCTAAAAGCAATAGGCTTTGAAAAAGTTTATTTAAAAGCCAAAGAAGTAGCCGGACGTTTGGAGAATGTGGAACGTAAAAAAGGATGGGTTTCCGGTAAAACCGGTGATACAAAAATTGAGATTATTGAAAACGGTGTGAAGTTTTGGGTTGATATTGAAAGCGGGCAAAAAACGGGCTTTTTCCTCGATCAACGCGATGCGCGTATGCTAATTAAGCAGTACTCAAAAGGAGCAAAAGTCTGTAACACATTTAGTTACAGCGGAGGTTTTAGCTTGTATGCTTTGTATGCAGGTGCAGAATTGGTGCATTCGGTTGATTCCTCTAAAATAGCCGTTGAGCTGATTGAAGAAAATTTGAAACTAAACAATATTGCACCGGAAAAGCATCAATCTTATGCCGAAGATGTGTTTAAGTTTTTGAAAAATACCGAAAATAAATACGATTTAATTGTGCTTGATCCGCCTGCATTTGCCAAAACTGCTAAGGCAGTGCCCAACGCCACACGCGGATACAAGGAGCTAAATTTAATCGCTTTTCGCAATATCAATCCCGGAGGGATTGTGTTTACTTTTTCCTGCTCGCAAAAAATAACACGCGACTTGTTTCGTAAAATCGTTTTTGGGGCGGCTGCCGATGCCAAACGAAATATTCGTATATTGCATCAAACTACACAACCACCCGATCATCCGGTAAATATTTATCATCCTGAAAATGAGTATTTAAAAGGTTTGGTTTTGTATGTGGAATAAATTTATGTTTAAGAACTGCAATTTGAAAATAATATTCAGTTTTTATTATTCGTTGTTAATGCAATGTTTAACCTTAAAATAATGAAGTTATGAAAAGAATATTTATTTTTGTATTATTTGCGGCCTTTTATACAGGCTTAAATGCACAGGTTTTAAGTTCAAACCATACTTATTATACTACCAAAAATGCACCGGTTACTTGTTTGAAAGGAACAAGTGTTCATTTGAATGGTTCTGGGAAATTACTAAGCGGAACATTGGCAGCAAACCACACTTATTACACGGCTAAGAATGCACCGGTTACTTGCTTGAAAGGTACTACTGTATATTTTGATGAATCCGGCAGGTTTCTGAGCGGAACATTGGCAGCAAATCATACTTATTATACTGCTAAAAATGCACCGGTTACCTGTTTAAAGGGTACTGTGGTGAAATTTGATAATGCCGGCAGGTTTCTAAGCGGAACATTAGCCGCTAATCATACTTATTATACTGCTAAAAATGCACCGGTTACCTGCTTAAAAGGTACTGCTGTGTATTTTGATGATGCCGGTAGGTTTTTGAGCGGAACATTAGCTGCCACTCATACCTATTACACCGCTAAAAATGCACCGGTTACTTGTATGAAAGGTAAACCAGTCTTTTTTTATGCAAATGGTATATTTAAATCAGGAATATTAAGTGCTAACCATACTTATTATAAAGGAGGCTCGCCGATAAGTGTGAAAGCCGGTTCTACGGTAAGTTTTGATATTAACGGAAATATTATGTAAAAATATTTCCTGTTTACGATATAATGCAGTACGGACAGTACTGCATTTTTATTTTAACACTATTGCTACTGATAAAGAAAACTTGTACTTTTGTATGTAATGCAGCATACAATGTTGCAAAAATTGTAAATAGCAACAACAATATTAATAAATAATGAAAGGCAAAAAAATAGTAATCGGGATTACCGGCGGTATTGCAGCATACAAAACCGCATATTTGGTACGTGAGTTTATCAAAGCAGGAGCCGAAGTAAAAGTTTTGATGACCCAAGCTGCCAAAGAATTTATTACTCCGCTTACCATGGCAACACTTTCAAAAAATCCGGTTTTAACCGATTTCTTCAATCCTGAAAACGGAGATTGGAATAGTCATGTAGATTTAGGTTTGTGGGCTGATGCTATGGTAATTGCACCGGCAACGGCAAATACACTGGCAAAAATGAACTATGGTATTGCTGATAACCTTTTGCTTACCAGCTATCTTTCGGCAAAGTGCCCTGTGTTTTTTGCTCCTGCCATGGATTTGGATATGTACCAACATCCGGCTACGCAAAAAAATATTAATGATTTAATTGCACGTGGGCACATTTGCATAGATGCCGATAGCGGCGAACTTGCCAGCGGACTAATCGGGAAGGGTAGAATGGCGGAGCCCTTACAGATTTTTAATACTGTTAAAGATTATTTTTACAAAAATCAAAGCCTGAAAGGGAAAAAAGTACTGATTACTGCCGGACCAACTTACGAATCCATTGATCCTGTGCGTTTTATTGGTAATTATTCATCCGGAAAAATGGGCTATGCATTGGCAGAGGAATGCAAAAACAGAGGTGCCGAAGTAACCATTGTAAGTGGACCCGTAAGTATCTCAAAACCGGAAGGAGTAAGAGTAATTGATGTAAAATCGGCAGCCGAAATGTTGGAGCTATGCTTACAGTATTTTCCCGAAACGGATATTACCATTATGAATGCAGCCGTGGCAGATTATACACCAGCCTACGCTGCCGATAAAAAAATAAAACGCACCAAAGATGATATGTTTATTGAGTTGAAACCTACCAAAGACATTGCTGCTGAATTAGGAAAAATCAAGAAAAATGGACAAATGTTGATTGGTTTTGCTTTGGAAACCGATGATGAAGAAAAAAATGCAGCGGGCAAACTGATAAAGAAAAATCTGGATTTTATCGTTTTAAATTCTTTGCAGGACAAAGGTGCCGGTTTTGGGCATGATACCAATAAAATAAGTATTCTGTTTAAAGATAATAATATCAAAAAATTTGAGTTAAAAACAAAGCAAGAAGTAGCAAAGGATATTTTAAATGAAATAGAATTAATCGCACAAAAATGAAATTAAACATAATTTTAATATTTCTATTGTATTTTTCTAAATTAACTGCACAGGAGCTCAATTGTTCTGTACAAATTAATGCTTCACAAATTAGCGGAACATCGCGTATGATTTTTGACAATATGCGTAAAGACGTCTCCCAGTTTATGAACAGTACTAAGTGGACTGATTATCAGTTTGAAAATAATGAGCGGATAAAATGCAGTATTGTCATTGAAATAAAATCCGTACAAGGAAATCATTATACATCTACACTGCAAGTAAATTCAACACGTCCGGTATTTGAATCATCATATGAGTCTCCAATATTGCGTTTGCGCGAACAGGAAGGTAACTTTGATTTTGAATATATTGAAAATACTCCATTGGTCTTTAATGAAAACCGATATGGTGATAACTTAACTTCAGTTTTAGCATATTATGCTTATATAATAATAGGGATGGATTTTGATACTTTTAAAATGGAAGGAGGTACTCCATTTTTCCAGAAAGCACAAAAAATTGTTACCAATGCGCAAGGTTCGCAATTTAAAGGGTGGAAAGCCTATGAAGCTCGTAAGCAAGATAATCGTTATTTTTTAATTAATAAATTACTGGATACCCGAAATGGTGCAGCTAGGCGTGGTATGTACCGTTATCATCGCCAAGGTTTAGATAATATGAGCCAAAAAGTGGAGCAGGCACGTAAAGAAATTGCAGAAAGCCTTAAATATTTACAAAAGGTGTATCGTGTAGATAGGAATTCTTTTTTGTTAAAAGTGATTATGGATGCTAAATATAAAGAATTAGTAAATATTTTTTCGGAAGCTTATGCAGATCAAAAAACACAAGTGTATAATATTTTGAAAGAAATAGATCCTGCACATTTAAAAGAATATGAAAAGCTGACAAAGAGTAATTGATTAAAATTTAATTCTTCTTATATGGCTAAGAAAAAATCTGCACTCAAGGTGATGAAAGGTATTGATGCACCGGAAACGGTAAATGAAGATGCTGCTAAACGTTTTCTTACTAAAAGAAAGAAACATTTAGGTATTGGCCAAACCGTTAAGGAAGTTCTTGCAGGAAATATTACAATACTGAGCTCTGCGATTACTTTGATAGAGAGTAATTTGCCCAAACATCAAAAAATAGCAGCAAAAATCATTGAAAAATGTTTACCGTATTCGGGAAATTCTGTTCGTATTGGAATTACCGGTGTGCCGGGCGTAGGAAAAAGTACTTTTATCGAAGCATTAGGTCTGCATCTGATTAAGCAGGGACATAAATTAGCTGTTTTAGCAATAGACCCGAGTAGCGAACAATCAGGCGGTAGTATCTTAGGCGATAAAACCCGCATGGAACAACTAAGTGCCGAAAAAAATGCCTTCATTCGTCCTTCTCCATCAAGCGGTTCATTGGGTGGAGTGGCACGAAAAACGCGCGAAAGCATCATTCTTTGTGAAGCAGCTGGTTTTGATACCATTTTTATTGAAACAGTGGGCGTGGGGCAATCGGAAACCAAAGTACATTCGATGGTTGATTTTTTTCTTTTACTGATGCTTGCCGGAGCCGGCGATGAGTTGCAAGGTATCAAACGAGGCATTATGGAAATGGCAGATACCATTATCATCAACAAAGCTGATGGCAGTAATGTTGATAAAGCAAAAATGGCAAAAAGAGAATACGAAAATGCTTTGCATATGTTTCCGCCTACACAATCCGGTTGGATCCCGAATGTTTTGCTTACTTCTGCGCTGAATAATTTGGGTATTGATGAGGTTTGGAAATCAATAATTGATTATCAAAAACTGACACAAAAAAATGGTTTTTGGCAACAAAACCGCAACCGACAAGCTAAATACTGGATGCATGAAACCATTCTGGAAAGCCTAAAAAATCATTTTTACCAAAATCCGGACAACAGAAAACTAATCAACGAGTATGAGCAAAAGGTTTTGGAAGGTAAAATAAGCCCGTTTGAAGCAGCTCAGGTTTTACTTAATCGTTATTTTTCGTAAATTTATATCGAAGAGATTTTAATTTGTTGGAATGAAAACAATTACCGTTAATATTACCGATACAGAATATCAGTTTGTCATTGATTTACTGAAAAAGTTTGATTTTTTTTCAAATTGTTGAAGAAGAAAGTGAGATAGAACTTTCCAATGAAGAAAAACAAATGTTGGACAAAAGACTGCAAGAGCTAAAAACAGAGAAGGTGCAAGCTGTTGATTGGGAAACAGTAAAAGATATGTTTTAAGAGTTTTTCCTTATTTGATAATTTATTCCGTTCAGGAAAATAATATTTTTGTAATATCGGTGTTTAACACTTCGCGTAATCCCGATATTGTTCAAAAGCGAATAAAATAATATGATATTTGCAGACTAAATTTAACCAATAAAAAAAGGCGGGTAACCACTCCCGCCTTTTGCATTTTAACCTAATTACTAACCTAAAACCTATTATTATGAAAAAACTTTC
>JALWNR010000399.1 GCA_027083715.1 Bacteroidales bacterium | reverse complement strand
AATTTATTCCGTATTACATGGAAAAATGAGCCGAAAGATTTTGGTGGTTTATACGGAAAACCAAATTATATTGAACTACCCAAGGAAATTACCGGAGTAGATGCACGCATTATATTGATGGTGGGCAAATGGTTCCCCACAGGTGCACACAAAGTAGGAGCAGCCTACGGATGTTTGGCTCCACGTATTATTACCGGCGAATTTGATCCTGATTATCATAAAGCAGTTTGGCCCTCTACGGGAAATTACTGCCGCGGTGGTGCTTTCGATTCAAAAATTATGGATACCGAAGCCATTGCCATTTTGCCCGAAGAAATGAGTCGTGAACGTTTTGAGTGGCTACGCGACGAAGCAGAAGCAACGGTTATTGCTACTCCGGGAAGCGAATCGAATGTAAAAGAAATTTACGACAAGTGCTGGGAACTGCGCGAAACACGCGATGACGTAGTCATCTTCAATCAGTTTGATGAATTTGGAAATGCTGCTTGGCATTACAACATTACCGGTAGTGCCATTGAAGAAATTTACGACTTAGTAAAAACCGATAAAAGCCAATTGGCAGCCTATGTTTCAGCAACCGGCTCGGCAGGAACCATTGCTGCAGGCGATTATTTGCGTACAAAATTTCCTTTCCTAAAAGTAGTGGCTTCCGAGGCATTACAATGCCCCACCATTTTGCGTAACGGCTTTGGGGCACACCGTATTGAAGGTATTGGCGATAAACACATTCCGTGGATACACAATGTGAAAAATACCGATGCGGTTACGGCTATTGACGATGAAGATACCATGCGCCTATTGCGTTTATTTAACGAAAAAGAAGGACATGAATATCTGAAATCAATCGGTGTATCCGATGAAACCATTAAAAATCTTCCGCTAATGGGAATTTCGAGTATTGGCAACCTCCTTTCGGCGATAAAAACAGCTAAATACTTTGAAATGAATGCTGATGACGTAATTTTCACTGTAGCTACAGATTCATCGGCAATGTACCTTTCGCGTATTGATGAATTGCGTAAAGAAAGAGGCAATTACTCTGAATTGCAAGCTGCAAAAGACTATGAAAAATGCCTTGCCGGACAAGTAACTGATAATATGCGCGAGCTGAATTATCAAGACCGCCGAGCCATTCATAACTTAAAATATTTCACGTGGGTAGAACAACAAGCCAAAGATATCCACGATTTAGAAGCTCTGTGGTACGATCGTTCTGTTTGGGACACCATGTTTCATCAGGTACAGCGCTGGGATGAATTAATTACAGAGTTCAATGAGCGTACAGGTTTGTTAAAAATTTTGTAAAGCCTTTAAGATTAAATTTATCACTTAACTTCAAATTGTCTGCCGGGAGGTGGGCATTTGAACGTTAAGTTTTTTTTACTTTTCTAAATCCATACCAGTGTCTGTTTGCTATCTCAAAATAAATACTTTATCATGTTTCTAAATCTTTCATTACACAAAAAACTTTATGCTGCATCGGGTGAATTGCTTTTAGATATTGATTTTTCAATGAGCAAAGGTGAAATTATTTGTGTTTTTGGAAAATCAGGCGCCGGAAAAACTACAATTCTACGTATGCTTGCCGGATTAAGTACGCCTGACAATGGGAATATTACAGTTGATAAGGAAGTTTGGTATAATAGTACACAAAAAATTAATTTACCTGCAAAAAAACGTTCAACAGGATTTGTTTTTCAAAATTATGCTCTTTTTCCAAACATGACAGTTCGCCAAAATCTTGAATTTGCCTGCAAAAATAAAAAGCGTGTGGATGAATTGCTTCAATTTACAGGTTTGGTTAATTTGCAAGGTCGTTTACCCGATACACTTTCAGGAGGTCAACAACAGCGTGTGGCACTGGCAAGGGCACTTGTTACTCAACCTAAACTTTTGTTGCTTGATGAGCCCTTATCGGCATTAGATATGGAAATGCGACAAGATTTGCAAAATTTAATTCTGAAAATTAATAAAGAATTAAATATTTCAATGATTATCGTAAGCCATGACTTGGCAGAGATTTTTAAACTTGCTCAGCGTGTTCTTGTTATTGACGAAGGGAAACTTATTAATAGCGGAGAACCTTCAAAAGTATTTGCTCATGAAAGTTTTAGTGCTAAATTTCAATTTATCGGTGAAGTTTTGGAAATAAATAAAGCTGATACTATCTATATAATTGTTGTTTTAATAGGCAATAATCTAATAAAAGGGGTTATAACTAAAGAAGAATCCGAAACTTTCTTTGTTGGAGAAAAAGTTATTGTAGGCTCAAAAGCTTTTAACCCGATAATTCAAAAAATGGATACAAGAAAACTGAGTAAAAGAATAAAAAATATATGGTTCCCAAAGAGTTCGTAGCTATGTATTATATCTCCAAATTCAATCTATAATTTTTTATAGCAAGGCAAATATTTTTTTCGATATAGGCTAAATGCTAATTTTACACTGAGTACTTGATTGCGGATAGATGGAATGTTTTCGTCAGAGTCGTAAATATTTCTTAACCCATGTATGTAACGAAAATCAAGAAAAACTTCTTTCCACATAACTCCAAAACCAAGTGAAGCGCCTGCATCAATTCTACTGTATGTATAAGGAAAAAACGGTTCAAAAGGTATTTCATACCCACCAACATAAGCATGTATTTCGCTTTTATAATCAGCTAAGTATGATAGAGATAATCCTGTTGTAAAATAAAAATTAATTTTAGCGGGAAAATTAATTTTAGCCATTAAAGGAATTGTAAAATAATTTAAACGGTTATCAACATCCACTTGAGTATCATATCGTGGATTATAGGTGTATTTTGCTCCTTTTTGAGCAAACATAGGCTCAAAGAGCAAAGAAAAATTGCGTTTAAACTCATATTCGTAAAAAAAACCAATGGTAACTCCTATTTTTGGTAAATCAGTGGCTGTAAAATCTTTTCCCGTAAGGCTCGAAATCATGGTTCCTCCCGATAAGCCAAACCTATATTGTGCCAAAACACCGGAAATCATTCCTGAGAATAAAAATAAGAGTATGATTTTTTTTACAGACATCGAAACTTATAATTAATCTAAAATTGAATTTATAGTAATACCAAATGTAAATACTCTGTTTTTAAAGTTCAAATTTGAATTATTGCCGGTTTTATCGAGTGTAATTAAGCCAAAATTATACTTTAAATCAATTTGCAATACTGTTGTGGTGCGCCTTCTTCCAAAACGGCGGCGGCGATGCCGGTTATCAAAATAGTGAATATATCCAAAAGCCATGGAAAGTCCAATATCGTATAAATTAATTTGATTTGGAAATTCTAGATTTGTACCGGATGTATTGGTGATTACACCGGCAGTATTTTCGTTCATTTCCCATTTTTCAACAGCCGAAACGGCATAAGCTCCATAGGGTCCAAGCTTTGCATAAAAATCTTCAAAATTTTCCATTACGTATATCGGAATCACAACATAATCCAATTGATATTTTGTATCGGTAGTAAAAACAGAGGTAGGTGTTTTTTCAATACGTGTACGCTGCATACCTTGCATTGAGTATGAAATTCCCGTTTCGATAATTAAGATGTTGTTTATCGGAAAATCAAAAGAAAGATAGGGAGCTACTCCTAAACGCACACGTGTATCTTCATTCTGTTCATCTCCCACCAGTTTTGCCAAATTCAGTCCCATTTGAAAACCTACCAGAGGTTGAGAAAAACTGGGCTTTGCCATGAAAAACATAAATATAATTATACTTATCCTTAATTTTAATAACATCAAAAATTAGTTTTACAATTATTGTTTGAAAGCAGAGTAGTAAAAAAATACATTCAAATATATAGCTATTAAATCATTTAATAACAAAAAAACGGCCAAAATTAAGTTTTGTTTTAATGAGTGCAGTTTTTTTATTTTTTTATGAGTTTTATGCAAAAGTCGCGAATGTAATTATGTCTCCTTTGATGTTCGTATCTGCGATTATGTACACGG
>JALWNR010000398.1 GCA_027083715.1 Bacteroidales bacterium | reverse complement strand
TACAATAAATTGTACTATTTTCATGTAGCATCGGCATTACACAAGCTCTTAATACAAAACTAAAAGTCTATCGGCATAACTTGCTTACAAAATATTTAAGCGGTTAGTATAATTTCCATGCCTGCAAAATGTTTAATTATTCACCTTGGGGAGTACAATTTGAACATTTTGTTTCATACAATTTTAGAAAAAAAATTAACAAAAATGGTTATAATAGTAGTATTTGAACAGATAGAAGTAGTTCAAACAATGCAGTAAGAGTAAAAGCTATATATTACTATAAAACAGCGAGATATACAATCACAATTTAATAATTTAAAAAGTTCGAATTTAGCAGTTTAAACTTTTTAAGTCAGAGTTTTATTTTTTTTATACTGCATGGGGGTAAATCGTGTGAAAGATTTAAAAACTGTGAAAAAAGTTGATTTAGAATTAAAACCACACTCAAAACCAATGGCTTCTATGGAATAATTATCATAATTTTTATCACAAAGCATTTTTTTTGCCAAATTAATACGATATTCATTTACAAATTGATAAAAATTTTTACCGATTTCAGTATTTAATACTTCTGTTAATTCATGCCTGGATAAACTTAATTGTTCGGCAACTTTTGCCACTGATAAATTCCCCTCAATATAGGGTTTTTGAGTTTCAAAGTAATTGACTAATTTACTTTTTATCAGTAATTTTTCTTTTGCTGTTAGTTTGGAATTAGAATATTTCCCATGATAAGATTTGGCTTTATTATCCTTAATATTATATCCTTTTGCGTTATGATCATTAAAAATAACGACTTGACGCAATCCGTAAAAACCAAAAGCATATGCCAATATTAGTAAGGAAATACGTGAAATATATAACGGATAAGCCGGATATTCGACAAAAATTTTAAGTATCCCGTTAATTATCATTAAACTATTGTAAAGTATATAAAAAATCAGAACAAAAAGCAACCATGCTAATTTTTTATTACGTTCAATCGAAGAAAATTCGTTTCTTAAATTGATGCGATGCTTATGTACTAAGGTAATACTTAAACCGGAATATACAGTAAAAGAAAAAAGTGCAGTTACAGAATAAGCAATACGGTAAAAGTAAAAATCATTATCAAGCCAAAAATCATTTAAAGAAAACTGAGGTTTAAATAGAAGATTGCTCACTAAAAAAATTAGAAAAGGAATAATATGTAAGAAATGCTCTTGTTTTATTTTAAAATTTTCCCTTGTTAAAGAAACAGTATATAAATAAAGTAAAGGGTTATAAATTAAAAAAATTGTGTGTTGAAGTATTAAATTGCTTTGAAATGTGGTAATTTGCCCTAAAAAATCAAAAGCCACAAAGAACAACCATACGGTAAGAATTAAATCAGAGAGGGAACGCTCCTTTTTAGTAGTCATTAAAATTCCGGCAAAGAGCGCTTGTGATATACCAATCCACGAAATTATTTCCATGTAAACAAATTTACAAAAAAAGAGATTGCTTCCAAAGAAACAATCCCTTCAAATGGAAAAATGAATATATTGTTATCCGGCGGCTTGTACATCGCCAAACTCATCGCTTTCGTCTTCTTTAAGTACAACAGCTTTTTCAGCCTCAGCCATAAATTGTGTCTTTTTGCGATCGGTAGAAGCCATGTGGTGCATCACTTTTGAACCAAAGTAGAAACCTAACATCATTTGAAAAGCAACCATCAGTTCATGAATTTCTTCTTCAAATCCGGTAATTCTAACATTTACCAATTCAAGAATAACCACAATAAAAAGAAGTGATAATGTTAATGTTCCTCTAAAAACCCCGCGAGGCATATCAAAAGTTTCTCCCGCATATGGATTAGGATTTTCTTCAGACCAATTACCAAAAGTATATTTTTTTAGCAGCAGAACAAAAAATATTAAAACAACAACTAACCAAATACTAATAGGCAAATAAACTTGCCACATATATGCATCAGGGTTTTCTGCAAAAAACTGAACAGTACTCATGTAATCATTCATAGGTTCAAAATTTTATATTTTTTTTGAAATTTGTTTACTATTTTATTAAAAATCCGGCTATAAAAGCCACTACAACACCGGCGAGTGCAATATTTTTAAAAAGTTTTTGTTTTTTATTTTGTTTAATTAATATATCTACATCTTGTTGGCAAGTGTTCCATTTATTTTCGTAAAATTTACGGTCTTCTTTTAAATCAATTATTAAACTGTCTTTAATTAAGTTTTTTTGTTCCAATAAATCTACTTTTTTATATAATTCGGCATTAATTTCTTCTGATATCTTCAATTTTTTAGCCGAAATTATTGCCTTTTTCAACTGGCTGTCTTTCAATACCCATAATGTATCAAAATCAGGTTTTAAAACTTTTTGTTCGCCGGGTAAAACAACCACAGGATACTTTTGTGCCTTTACGGAGTACGAAAAAAGAGTTATAAAAAGCAATATGATTGAAATTGTTTTCATTGATTAATCTCCAAATAAATCTTGAACTTCTTGTTTCGTTTCATCAATGCTCATATTATGTACTTCTTTTTCAACATTTTTCTTTTTCAATTCCAAAACGTTCATTTTAGCATCAATAAGTTCCAGTTCTTTATCCAATTGGGCAATTCTTTGTTCTTTTTCTTTAATCTTTTGATCAAGGTCTATTCTGTGTTGAACAGTTTCTTTACGCATTTCCTTATACCGTAATTCAAAATCTTTCTGGTATTTATTTCCAAATAAAGCATTTTTAACAGCCATAAATGGAGCTGCCAATGCAGATACTGCAATTGCCCAGCCTGTCCACTGTAAGCTGTCAAAAGCTCCTTGATCATACAATACTCCTATAATAACAAGTAATGCAACAACAATAATCCCCGTTAATACCCATTTATTCATTTTTCCGAATTTTAATTGTGTCGAGAAAGCTTAAGCATTTTCAACATACTTACCAAATACCCAACCTTCAACTTCTACGCTTACTTTATACCAACCGTTTGATTGGTCAAGTATTTTTACTTTAGTGCCTTTTTTCAATGGGCGAGCCACTCTTTTGCCATCAGTTGTAGGTGTTGAACGAATATTTAAACTGTTTGCAATAATTCTTCCCTCCTCGGGTAAATCAGCAGCACCATCAACGTTGCGGTCGTCCAAAAGTAGTTTGTCGCGCAATCTGTCCAGAGGAAATGCCGGTCCCGGATCTGTTTTTCGTCCCGGAGCAATTTCTTCATGCCCAAGGATAAACTTCATATTATATTCATCAATCAGTAATTGGCAAATTTCAAAAACGGTTTGAATTTGTTCCTCAGTATAAGTATGCCAAAAGCGAGGCTTAGTTTGATTGCGATGGGTTGCTTCAATAACATCACTAGGATTATAAGCACTTCCAAACCATGAACGATATACATTTCCACTTTTTGTTAGTAAACCGGCATTGACCATTTCAATACCAATTGAGTATTTGTTTAAACCTGTCCGATTACCGTATGAACTTTTACCGGCATGCCATGCAATTAAATTAAATGGTACCAACTGGATAACAGAGCCGTCTCTATCTACAATCAAGTGTGCCGAAGCCCTTCTTCTAGGACTTGTTAGGGCTGCAATTGAAGGTTTTAAAGGTCCTGCGGTATAATGCATCACAATCGTATCAGGCATACCCGATGAATATTTCCCGCTATGATTAGGTGATTTGATAAACTTTTTAACGTTATCTCCGTGAATAAAATGATCTTTAATTTCCATTTTTCCGTATTAAATATTTTTATCAGGTTAAAAGTAATACTTTTTTTTCAAAATACAACATATTATAAGTAGTGTTCTTTATACTTTTTGTCATCACCTTTTATAATTAGTGTTTGTCCATAAAGTCATTGAATTGAAAAAATATCTTTTTGCGCCTTTTTGCTTTTTTCGTTTTGCCTAATACCTAAGCATTTGCTGCAACGAAAAAAACAAAAATTCATCAAAAATCTAATTTTTTCAAAAATCAAGCACT
>JALWNR010000397.1 GCA_027083715.1 Bacteroidales bacterium | reverse complement strand
TATTAATGAAAATGAATTAAAAAATCTGAATAAATATATTTTTGAAACATTTAAAAAAAACGAAACTGGAAATATTATAATACTCAGAAATAAAGGATATTCAAAAACAGATGATTTTTATCATGCAAAAGGATATTATTCCATTTTTAAGACTTGCAATAGTTGGGTGAATAAAGGCTTTAAAGAAAGTGGATTAAAATCTTGCTACTGGACACCTTTTGACTTCGGATTAATAAATAAATACAAATAAATGTTTAGCTAATAATGACAATATTTAATGCTTACAAAGTTTTGGCTTATCTATAAAGTGCTACATTGGAAATTATTTGTTTATTTATCCGGTACTAATCCGGATTATTCATAAAATTCTCTTTTCCGAAACAAGTTCGGAACAGATAATGCAGATACGAAACCTGTTCCGATTCATCGGAATGCATGAAGATAATTTCATGAGACACCCAAGCTTTAGCCTCATGAGCCGAAGGCGAATAAATTTGAGTACGTTTATTTCGCAATAAAACTCACTCAACTCGCTGACAATAAATGCATTGTGACACAAACACAACAAAAGCGGTGAACTGCGAAGCACCTCACCGAAGGTAATTTTGCGGGTTAATCCAATTTTAAAACTGCCAAAAATGCTTTTTGTGGCACTTCAACATTACCCACCTGTTTCATACGTTTTTTTCCTTTTTTCTGCTTTTCAAGCAATTTACGCTTACGCGTAATATCACCACCATAACATTTAGCAGTAACATCTTTACGCACGGCTTTTACGGTTTGTCGTGATATGATTTTAGCACCTATAGCTGCTTGTATGGCAATATCAAACTGTTGGCGCGGAATCAGTTCTTTCAGCTTTTCGCACATACGTTTACCAAAACTGTAAGCATTGTCCTGATGAATCAGTGTTGAAAGTGCATCTACTTTTTCACCATTCAGCAGAATATCTAATTTTACCAGTTTTGCAGGTTTATAACCTGATTGGTGATAATCAAAAGATGCATAACCTTTAGATATGCTTTTCAATTTATCGTAAAAATCAAAAACAATTTCGCTCAGAGGCATTTCAAAAGTAAGTTCCACCCTTTCGGATGTTAAATAATGTTGCTTTTGCAATTCTCCGCGTTTTTCAAGGCAAAGTGTCATAATTGAGCCTATGTACTCTGATTTTGTAATAATTTGTGCAACAATAAAAGGTTCTTCAATGGTTTTCAGGTATTTAACATCTGGTAATCCGGCAGGATTATGTACTTCAATGAGCTCACCTTTGGTTGTAGTTACTTTATACGAAACATTAGGAACAGTAGTAATTACGTTCATATCAAACTCTCTGTCAAGGCGTTCCTGAATGATTTCCATGTGTAAAAGTCCTAAAAAACCACAACGAAAACCAAAGCCCAATGCAACAGAAGATTCCGGTTCAAAAGTTAAGGATGCATCATTAAGCTGTAATTTTTCCATCGCAAAACGCAATTCTTCATAATCATCTGCATCAATAGGATATACCCCTGCGAAAACCATAGGCTTTACTTCTTCAAAACCTTCGATTGCCGCATCGCAAGGCATATCCACATGCGTAATCGTATCACCTACTTTTACTTCTTTCGATGCTTTTATGCCTGAAATTATGTATCCTACATCACCGGTATGCATAACATCGCGCGGCTCTTGCTTTAGGCGAAGTACACCTATTTCATCGGCAAAATACTCTTTATCGGTATTTACAAATTTTACGTTATCGCCTTTACGTAATGTTCCGTTTACAACTTTAAAATAGGCAATAATACCACGATATGAATTAAAAACCGAATCGAAAATTAATGCCTGAAGAGGAGCTTTAGGGTCGCCTTTTGGGGGTGGCACTACTTCCACAATTCGTTCAAGAATGGTTTCTACCCCCATTCCTGTTTTTCCGCTTGCTTCTAATATTTCGTCTCTTTCGCAGCCAATCAAATCTACGATTTGATCTTTTACTTCATCAGGCATTGCCGAGGGCATATCCATTTTATTCAGTACGGGAATAATTTCCAAATCATTTTCAATGGCTAAGTATAGATTAGAAATGGTTTGTGCCTGAATGCCTTGTGTTGCATCAACAATCAGCAAAGCACCTTCGCAGGCAGCAATAGAACGTGAAACTTCATACGAAAAATCAACGTGTCCGGGAGTATCAATTAAATTTAGGGTATAATCTTTTCCATCATGCTTGTAATTCATTTGTATTGCATGACTTTTAATAGTAATTCCCCGCTCACGTTCCAAATCCATATCGTCCAGCACCTGAGCCTGCAAATCACGTTCACTTATGGTTCCCGTTTTTTCAAGTAAACGGTCAGCGAGCGTACTTTTACCGTGATCAATATGTGCTATAATACAGAAGTTTCTAATCTTATCCATAGGTATTCAATTGTTTTGAGCTGCAAATTTACATTAATTTTTTGAATTAGCAGATATGAAAAAAGCCAGCCTGAAAAGGCTGGCTTTTTTTAAGGTGTTTTAAGAATAATACTAGTAAAGATTCTGTGATTCATAGTCGGCTACATCCATTGTATTACCGCTACTATCATCTACATCATAAACTCGCAGTTCGTATGGACTGTAATCTTGTCCTGCCGGAACGGTGAGCGTTATTGTTGCATGTTGATGCGTATCCCATGTAAAGGTTGTTGTTATAGGAGTGATTTCTGTTCCTCCATTATATAACTTAACTGTTGGAGTGTGAGATACATCAGCATATTGTCCGCTATATATAGTGAACTCAAAAGTTACGGTAATGTCGGTTGCACCACCTGAATTGTCTGCTGTAACATCCTGATTATAAACATTCATATCTCCCGAATCAAAAGCAGTTTCATCTTTAACAGTTACCACATTAGAGAAAGGACCTTCACCTGCTGAATTTACCGCACGAACTTTGTACGACACAGTAGTTCCGTAACTAAATGGTGTAACCACACCATCATCTGTAAAATAATCAAATCTTGCAGGTAAGTAAATCCATGCTACATATTTTCCTTGCTGATAATCCTGAGCAGAAAAAGTAGCTATTTGGACAAACTCTGTATTATTGTAATCATCTTTAACATATACCTGATAATAATCAGCATTTGCAATTATATCAAAATTAAAATATATTCCTCGGGTATTATAATCTGCAACCCAACCGGTACCCATGTTGTCATAATCAATAGCTAAATTTGCTACTGCAACAGGAACAACTGAATTATCGATTGTTCTAAAATTGAAACTAGAAGCTGTATTGTCGTAATCCATTGATGAATAAACATTATAAGAAATAGTATATTGTTTGTTTGCAATAAGATCTTCGTCAGGATTAATTGTTACTACATTATCTGTATAAGTAAGTGTTGCAGCAACTACATTTCCATTGTTATCAGTTAATTGAACATACCCATTGTTTGTAGTGTTTGCTTCATCCACATTTTTATTAAATGTAAGGGTAATATCGTCTGCTACTGCAAAATTGTCTGTTCCTACATTTACAGAAGACCATGCATTAGAGTTTATTAAACGTATTGGGTCGCTTTGATTATATATCAGAATCGTTCCCATTGATCTACTGGTCTCGGCATCTAAGTTTATCCAATTACTATAACTCCCGTATGTTTCACCGTCTCCATCTGTATAAGTTGAAATTCTTAGATTGACATATGCAGCAGGTACATTAGTAAATGTAAAATAACCATCATTATCTGCTGTTGTCTGATATAGGTTCGGGACAAATCGATAATATTCTTCCGGTTCAGCACTAGTGCTATTGTAATCCAGAACTACAACAGCTCCCGCCGCAGGAATATTCACATTGTTAACTCTTTTATAAACTCTACCGCTTACTCCAGCATTAAGTGGGTATAAGTTTGGATTTAAAGTTACAACTTGCTCTTTGCTTTCTCCTCCACGAACAGTAACAGAGCTTAAATCATTATCTTGAATTGTTACATCATGAACAATTGTTGTATATCCAGATTTTGAAA
>JALWNR010000396.1 GCA_027083715.1 Bacteroidales bacterium | reverse complement strand
AAGTAGAACCTGTTCCGATTCATCGGAATGCGTGAAGAGAATTTCAAGCGACACCCAACCTTTAGCCTCATGAGCCGAAGGCGAATAAATTTGAGTGCGTTTGTTTTGTGATAAAACTCACTTAATGCATTGA
Organism: Bacteroidales bacterium; assembly: GCA_027083715.1. Classification (GTDB taxonomy): domain Bacteria; phylum Bacteroidota; class Bacteroidia; order Bacteroidales; family NBLH01; genus NBLH01. Next base: position 3,866 of record JALWNR010000396.1, on the reverse strand, counting down.
TAGTAAATGCATTGTAATGTAACTATAACAAAAGCGGTGAATTTTGCGGGATAAGCTTTAGGTAAAAACTCAATAAATTACAGTACACTTTACAATATTTCATTTATTTGGCACATAAATTGATTATTTTACTATGTAAATTTCTGTTTATAACCAATAAATGCAATAGAATTTGAGAACTAAAATAGAACTTTTTAAAGAGAATAAAGTCATTGGGGGTTATTCTATTGCGGTTCGCGATGATTGGTCATTTAAAATCAAACGAATGCACCTATCTGAGGCGGATAAGGAGAAATATGTCCAAAAATTCGGTTATAAGATTATCCTCGAAAGTGAATTTATGGATTGGTGGACAGAAATCAATAATTTAAAACCTTCTGAACAATTCTTAAAGTCATTGGGTAAAGACATTCTTGGCAAACAAGAAGTTCAAAGCTAAATGAATGGCTAATTCAATAAATTTATCGAATCTAAATGCCGGACAATCTCTACAAATTCACTCATTATCATAGCAGTAGCACCCCAGATTGTGTATCCGTTGATTTGATAACAAGGAGCATCAATAATGTAATTACGCGCACTTATTTTTTCAGTCTTTATATATTTTCCGGATAAAAAATATTCCAAAGGAATATTCAGTATTTCATCCACCTCTTTAGGGTCAGCAACAAACTTTGGTTTATCCGCAATAAAACCTACTGCCGGAAATACTAAATAATTACTCACGGGGATATATAATGAACTTAAACTTCCCAAAATTTCAACTTTTTCAGGTGCAATACCCACCTCTTCAAAAGTTTCACGTTTAGCAGTTCCAACAATATCCGTATCAAAATCTTCTGATTTTCCACCCGGAAAAGAAATTTGTCCGCTATGTGCACCACCGTCTTCAACACGTTTTATGAGGGTAACATGCAGCTCACTTTTTTGATAGGACAGCAATAACAGTACGCCCCCTTTTCTTGCATTGCTTGCATCCATACTAAAACGGTTCAGATGAGCCACCGGTGCCATTTTTATTTGCGCATTTTTCCCCGGTAAGGGTTTATGCAACTCCTGCCCTATTTTTTCAATAAAATTATCCATAATCACAACAAAAATAGAAAATAATGTTTATCCTTATGTATCTTTGCTATTCAATTTAACAAAACGATGAAAAATATAAAAGTAGTATTAATCGGTTCGGGAAATGTTGCCACACACTTTGCCTTAGCATTGCAAAAACAGGGGCATGAAATAGTACAAATATTCAGTAAAAACAAAGCAAATGCTAATGCACTTTCCATAAAAACAAGTGCGCAGGCAACTAACCAATTATCAGATTTACAGGACAATGCAGACTTATACATCATTTCTGTAAGCGATAAAGCCATTGCCGATATCCTATCATCGGTGGATTTTAGCACAAAAAAAGTGATACATACAGCCGGAAGCATTCCTTTAAGTATTTTTCCTGAAAATATTAAAAATGCAGGTGTTTTTTATCCTTTTCAAACATTTTCAAAAGACAGGGAAATTGATTTTTCACAGGTTCCTTTATGCATTGAAGCAAATAATTCTGATTTTGAGAAATTTTTACTTAATCTGGCAAAACAATTATCAACAAATGTTCAGCTAATTGACAGTGAAAAAAGAAGATATTTGCATCTATCAGGAGTTTTCGCCTGCAATTTTGTCAATCATTTGTACGACATAGCCGGAAACATTCTCAATCAACAAAATATTGACCCGAAAATTATTTTACCTTTAATAAAAGAAACTGCTGCTAAAGTAGAAAAATTAACACCTTTGCAAGCACAAACCGGCCCAGCAGTAAGAAATGACACCGAAAGTTTAAAAAAACATATAGATTTATTAACTTCAACGCCTGAATATCAGGAAATATATAAGTGGTTTAGTGAGCAGATTTACAAAAAATCAAAAAGCTCCATATTAAAATAAGTAATTTTTGTTTTGCACTGACTATCAGATGATTAGAAAAATCAATTAACGAAACTTTTGCATCTAATAAAATTAAAAAACAACTGATATTAATTGCTAGTTTTCAATATACCAATAACTTTATAAAATGGATAATTTTAAAGAACGATTAAAAGATATAAAAGCCTTTGTTTTTGATGTGGACGGAGTGTTTTCTTCAAATGTATATTTGCATCCCAATGGCGATATGTACCGCTCAATGAACACCAAAGACGGTTATGCCTTGCAGTATGCAATAAAAAAAGAAAATTTTTTGGCTGGAATTATTACAGGCGGTTATTCCGAAGCGGTAAAAAGCCGATTCAACGGTTTGGGTATTACCGATGTATATATCAAATCAACCAATAAATTGGATGATTTTGAGGATTTTATGTACAAATATGGTTTAAAACCCGAAGAAATAGTATATATGGGCGATGATTTGCCCGATTATGAGGTTATGAAAATTGTAGGTATTCCTACCTGCCCTGCCGATGCAGCAGAAGAAATTAAAGCCGTTTCGGTATATATTTCAGATAAAAAAGGCGGTGAAGGTTGTGTACGAGATATTATTGAGCAGGTTTTGCGTGCACAGGGCAAATGGGTTAAAGTAGAATAATGCATCAAATATTTAACATCAAGTACAAAAAATAAATAACTATGACAGCATTTTTAAAACTCATACGAATACAAAACTTGTTAATTGTTGCGGCAACGCAATATTTAATGCGTTTTGCAATTATTGAACCAATACTGGGAGTAAATAATTTTGAATTACAAATGTCGGAATTTGATTTTCTGATATTGGTACTTTCCACTGTGTTTTTAACAGCCGCCGGATATGTAATTAATGATTATTTTGATACCCGAACCGACAGTATGAACCGCCCCGAAGAGGTAGTTGTGGGCAAAAGCATTGAGCGCCGTACTGCGATGACCCTGCATGTTGTTTTAAATATTCTGGGAATTATCGGCGGTTTTTATGTTTCATACAAAATAGGCTTGTATCAATTAGGAGTTATATTTATCATCGTTTCAGGATTATTATGGTACTACTCAACTACTTACAAAAGGCAGTTTTTAATTGGAAATTTATTGGTTGCCATGCTAACTGCACTGGTTCCTTTAATGACTATTTTGTACGAGATGCCATTGTTAAATAAGGCTTATAAAGATATTTTGCTGGCAAATCATGCCAATTTTAATCACATCTTTTTCTGGGTAGCCGGGTTTTCGTTTTTTGCATTTATGACTACTCTTGCACGAGAGATTATCAAAGACACCGAAGATTTTGAAGGTGATAGTGCTTACGGTCGAAATACTGTTCCTATTATACTGGGCATCCGCTGGACAAAAGTCATCATTATCAGCCTGTTAGTCATTACACTTATTGCCTTAATTATAGTCTATTTTAAATATTTAGTGGGTTTACCAACACTTCTGTACGGAACATTAACCGTATTAATTCCTCTGCTAATTGAAATTTATTTAATTTTTAAAGCTGATGATAAAAACGACTACCGTTTTGCATCAAATCTGTTAAAATTTATCATGCTTGCCGGAATTTTGTATTCAATTGTGGCATGCTGCATTTTCAAAAGTTTATAAAGTAACTATCTAGTGTCATCGAATAACTAAAATACTACATCAATTATTTAAATTTATGATTTTAAAAAATCTGCAAAATAAAAAAATAATACTTGTTATGAATTTGTTAATAACTGTTTTGGAAAAAATATCTAAAATGTGTTAAGTATGTATATATTTGTAGCTTATCTTAAAAGGGCATAAATAAAAAATATGTTTTTTTAATTTAAGTAAATGATTTTGAGGAATTTAATAGTAAAAGTATGAAAGAATTAAAAGAAGGAGATAAAGCTCCGGATTTTTTAAAATATTTTAAAGGA
>JALWNR010000395.1 GCA_027083715.1 Bacteroidales bacterium | reverse complement strand
CTTGAAATTCTCTTCACGCATCTACTTCGTTACGAATTCCTTGAAATATAAAGATATGTCGGCGGAATTCGGTGCCTTGTATCTGCATAAAGAGAATTTCATGAATTATTGCGGTTAATAAATATAAAATTTTCAATTATCTGCTTTACGTAATGAAAATAAAAAGTCAGTACCTTCTCCTTTTTTACTGATAATTCTAAAAATACCTCCATTTGCTTTAATAAATTCAAAGCAAAGTTGTAAGCCGATGCCGGTTCCTTTTTCTTGTTTTGTGCCAAAACTTGAAAAATACATATCCTTATCGAGTACATTTTTTAACTCTTTATCATCCATTCCTATACCAAAATCACGAACAGATATATCTACAAATTCACCCATCGTTTTAGCTGAAATATCTATTTTACTATTTTCGTAAGAAAACTTTATCGCATTTGATAATAAATTTCTGAAAATAGTATCCAACATATTAAAATCGGCAAGAACCATACAATTTTCTTCAACGGCTACATTAATAATAATTGATTTCTTTTTTGCGGTTTCAAATAAAAGATCATAACTATTTAATACTACATTTTTTAAGCTAATATTTTGGGGTTTATAATTAATTTTTCCTTGTTCATTGTTTGCCCATGTTAATAGGTTTTCTAAAAGATTATAAGCCGTAACGGAACTGTCCTTGACAGAGTTAAGTAATTTTTCGCGGCTCTGTTCAGTAAGTTCTTTATTGAGTGCTAATGTAATTATTGAATGAATTGTACCCAATGGTCCTCTCAGATCATGACCTATTATTGAGAACATTTTATTTTTAAATTGAGTAGCTTTTTCTAATTCTTCAATATTTTTTTGTAGCTCATTAGTTTTTTTCTCCAGTTCTATCGTACGATCATTTAATAAAAAATTTATTTCGGTGAGATTTTTGCTCTGTACAAAAAGTTCTTCTTTTTGATGATTAATCCGGTCATTTTTTTCAAGTAATAACTTTTGACTCTCCAATAGTTTTTTTCGGGTTTGTAACAGTTTTAATACCAAAACACCGGTAATAGCCAAAATAATTAATAAAACACTTAAAAAAATACTTTGAAAACGAATTTTATTTTTTCCGGCTTGAATTTCCAAATTTTTAAACTGTTCTTCTTTTCTTAATATGGAGTTTTCTCTTTCTGCTTTTTCTATTTCATACTTAGCTTGCATTTCGGCAATTTGCTTTCCATGCTTTTCATTAAAAACACTGTCTTTAAACATACTTGCTTTTTTATAAAAAGATAAAGCAGACGAAAGGTCTTTTTCCCTTTCTGAAATATCGGAAAGCAAGAAATAAATATCTTTAATAATATCTTTGTAGTTTTCTTCTTTGCTGATTTTCAGGCACTCAAAAGCATATTTTTTTGCTTTTGATAAATCGTTTAGTTCAAGATAAGTTTGAGCTAAACCTTGAAGTGCTTTTGCCCAATGGTGTTTTGTATTTACCTCTTTAGCCGTTTCAATTGCTTTTGTGTAATATTTTATTGCTTGGGGGTAATTTTTCATTAACAGATAAGCTTTTGCAATGTTTCGATAGCTGAAAGCCATTCCTATTTTTTTTGATAATTTTTGATAATTTACCAAAGCACTATCGTAATATGCTCTAGCTTTTTCATAATCATTTTGTCTTAAGTACACCTCGCCTATATTTATGTAGGCATAAGCAATGCTGTATGTATAATCCTCTTGTTTGGCAATTTTTAAAGCTTCTTGAAATTCTTTCATGGCTTTATCCAGCTCGCCCCATTCAAAATAAATCAAGCCTATATTGCTCATTATTAAGCTGGTTTTAGGCAAATTACCGGATGCCCGTGCCAATTGTGCCGATTCATTAAAATACTTAAATGCTGAATAGAAATTACCGTAGCCCCAATAAACAGCACCTAAACTGTTCAATAAATTAACTATTACGGTACTATCTTTAAGTTCATTGGCAATTTCTATGGATATTAAATAGTGTTGTTCCGCATCTTTTAACCTGCCCATTCTCCACAACATCACAGCAACCGCTTGCTCCGATTTTAAAATCCCCAAAGTATCACTTTTTAATTTGTTGATTTGCAGTGCTTTTTTATGAAAATCAACAGATCGTTGGAAACTATCTGTTGCATAATAAAAGGTTCCAATATCGTAATATAAATTAGCCAAATCAGATGTGTTGTCTGTTTGTTTTGCTAATTTAATTGCCGACAGATAATAATATAATGCTTTGTGGTATTTTTTATAGGTTTTTAAAATATTTGCTTTGTTAGCTTTTGCTGCTATAATATTCTTAATTATATTTTGTCTTTCAGCCAACATTAAAGCACTATCCGCATAAGCTATCTTTTTTAAAGTGTCTTTTGTAGGGATAAGATTACTTAATTGTGTATATAACTTTATTCTTTCTTTATTATCAGTACTTAAAGAAATTTTGCGAAGCAAACTATCTGTCTGTGCACCAATGAATATAGAGTGAGTGAGTATAAAAACAGCAATAATGACTTTTCGCCTTAAATGCATGTGTAATGACTTCTTAATATCCTATTTTCTATAAATATAATTCTTTTTAATGCTGAACAATTGGGGGCAGAATAGAATGTAAATGTGCTAACTATTAAAAAAGATATTACTCAAAAACAATAAGAACTTCGTTTTTTTCAACGGCTTGTCCCTTTTTGCATTTTATAGTTTTTACTTTCGAATTAGCCTCAGCTTTAAGATTATTTTCCATTTTCATGGCTTCCAAAACCAACAATTTATCACCTTCATTAATCTCATCACCTTCATTAACAGGTATATCTATAACTAATCCTGGCATTGGTGCTCTGAGCTCTTTAATTTTTTTTGTTGATAAATTATCCATGCCCATTTCCTTGAGTAAAATATCTAACTCACTCATGGCATGTACAGAAAAATTTTGCCCGTTAATTTTTAATTTAGCTTTTTTTTCCTCGGCATTAATATCTAAAACCTCAATATTATAAGATTTGTTATCTTTTAAAATATGAAAGCTGTTTTCGTCAATAGATAAAATATCTGCTTGAAATTCTGTTTCGTTTATTTTTCCTGTAGCAATTAAACCGTTTTTTTGTAAATTAAGAATATAATCATTATTATCAACTATAATCTTTATCATAATTCCGTTTTTTTTGTAAATGTAAAAAAAAATCGTAAAACCCGTTAAAAAAATTATGTTAAAGTTTTAAAAACGGCAATTGCAACATCTGTATGCCCTTTTTCATCACTAAAAGGAACAGTAACACTTAAATATTCCTTATTTTTTTTACTTATCAAATTAATTTCTTCAAATTGTGATTTTACTAATTCAATTAACTGTATTTTTTCTTTTTTCAGAATTACATTACCGTTAGATTTTTGAATATCAATAATTTGTAAAGTACCTTTTTTACTTACAGGGCTTTGTTCAAAATTTTGAAAAATACCATTGGTTTTACCTCCTAAAACATTGCTAATTAACCAACAAGTATCTTTTTCTTCTTGATAAATAAATCTACGATAATCTCCGTGAGCAATATAAATATGCTCTTTTTTAATCGGGCGGTTGTAAAAATAGGCATCTGCCATAATTTTAGCACCTGCCGGTAAAGTATTTACTTCTACCTGTTTGCGGATATATGATGATTTTTCAATATTGTTCGGATGATAATCTTCAATTTTATCCAAACCCGGTAATTCTTTTATGTCTAATTCATACAGCTCTCCAAAAACAATATCTTCTCCTTCCACAATTCCCGGAAACTGTCCTAAAAAATAAATTTTTGCTTTAATATATGCAGGTCCCAGATATTTTGCACCTTCAATAAATGGTGATAAAGTCATACCTTTCAATAAACCACCGTAAACAAAAAGTGTTATTGTTTTTTTGTCCATTATTAAAATATCTTTTTTGTAAATGTTTAAGCTCAATTTAATAGCTGCTAAAAGTATAATATTTTGTTTACTTTGTCAAAATCTTGATTATAAAATATTGTTATTT
>JALWNR010000394.1 GCA_027083715.1 Bacteroidales bacterium | reverse complement strand
TAATAAATCACCTTGATTTACTATATTTAAAATAGTTCCTACAACTACAGACACAAGTAAAGCATCCTTGACGATTGATTTATTAATTATCGTAATTAATATTTTTTTAAAAGACATTGTTGATTTTTCTATGATTTTAAAGTTTCAGTTAATTAGTCGGTGATAATTTTAAATCCTGACAAATTAATAATGAAAATATATTTAAAAATTTGTTATTTTACTGATTATCAATACGCTCATCTTTTTGCATTTTTTTTCTGTAAACCCAAAATCCAAGAAATAACCAAAAAAACACAACCGATACCCAGGAAATCAAGGATGTAAGTTGTAAATACTCAGGTTCAAAATATAATTCAATATTGTAATTACCTTTGGGAAGAATAATTCCTGTAAAACCGATGTTGGTTCGGGAAAGTATTTTTTCTTTACCGTTTACATTAATTTTCCAGCCTTTGTCAAACGGAATGGTGAAAAACAGCATTTTTGTTTTCGACAGGCTGATTTTTCCCTTAATATCGGCTTGAGTAAAAGAACTTATTTGAAAAGTATCTTGCTTTAAACGATTTACCATTTGTTCGTAAATCGTAAAATTAAATTTTTGAGCAGGGATAATTACCGAACTGTCTGTTAAAGAAACTTTCTCGAAACCAGCGATTTTATTTTCAGGAATATCGTTTTTATCATAAACGAAAGCATTGAGCAAAGCCACTTGATTGCTGAAATTATTTACACAATATTTCAAAAAGCTGAAATAGTATTTTTGTGTAATCTCTTTTCCTACTGCCTGTTCAATAGCTGCCATAAATTGTTCTTTATCTGTAAAATCAAGCCCCGTTAATTTTTGAAGTTTCGGTATATTTTGTTGCCAAATCACCTTATCGCCTCCACGCACAAAAATTTGTTGCAAATTAGCAAGCGATACAGGGTTTATTTGGTAATGAACCAATGATTGGTAGTCTTTTAAATCAATGTATTTATCATAAGTATATCCGAAAGGCAAATAAAAGCGGTTTTTTAGTATAAAAATACCGTTTTGTACTGCCAGAGAATCAAAACCAAAGTGCATCATTTCGGGTTGAGCGGATTTGCTGAAAAAATATTTTATATTTCCAAAAGTAAGCAAAAGCGGATTACCGCGAAATCCTGTTATCCATCGTGTTGAATTTTCATCGCCTTTGGGGATAATACCGGTTTCTTCCAGAAAACGAACATAATTGAGTTGATTGAATGATGAATAACTTGTAGTTCCATAGTAGCCTTGTGCCAAAGCATCGTTTAAGCTACCATGCTCTGCAATGCCCGATTGATAGTCTTTTTCACAGCGATAAAATGGTGTCGGGTCAATTGTTTTCAGATACTTAACGGCTTGTGGAGTACCATCGTTATATCCTCCGGCATTTATTGCAAATTCTTTTCTTGTTACGGGAACTCTACCTGCATAAGATTTATAGGAAAAATAACTTAGCTCAAACACTAAAACTATAATCAGAGCAATTTGTGCATATTGTTTGTACTGCGGCTTGCTTATTAAAACAATTATTCCCGAGTAAATTATCAATAAAAGCACAATTAATAATCGAAGATTATTGTCTATTATATTTTGAGGAATTGAGGCGTATGGGTAAAACAATACTATCAGCAAAACCACAAGCGTAGCACCAAGCAATTTGTAATTTATTTTTAATGTTTTATCCAATTCATTTAAGGCATAAATACTATAAAAAAGCAGTGTGAAAGGAATAAAAAAGTCAAATCCGTAACGAAAATAATCGCCTGTAAAGGCAAGCAAAGCATAACGCAAATAAGGAAATAACAAAGTTAAAAGCCAAAAACCGGCAAAACTCCCAAAAATAATTTTCTGCGTTTATCAAGGTAAATAAATACTTGCGGAAACATCAATAAAGTAAGTAATCCGATATAAAAAAGCGGTGCTTCCAAATAATTTTGCCAGCCCATAAAATTACTGCCCGTTCCTAACAAATCACTTGAAAAAAAGCGGAGTAGGGTAGTTGCTCCAAGATTAGCATGATCGGTAATGTTTTGCCCAGCGCTTAGCAGGTTTGAGTATGAAGCACTTCCTGCCACACGTGGCGAAGAAAACATTTTCTCGAAAGCTTTAAACAGATGAACGAAGTTCATTAGCACGCCTAATGTTCCCAATAAAATCATTTTTCCTGCCAGTATGAGGTAATCTTTTACATTATTTTCTTTTTCAGCGAAAAAGCGGAATAAACTGTATAGCAGTAAAAAAACCGAATAAATAAATAATACGAATGGGTTTCCGCTAAGGTATATCACTGCAAACGGGAAAAAATACCAACGATTTTTTAGGTAAAGTTGCTCAAATGCAAAAAGCAGGAAAATAGCTTTAAACACATGAGATGAAAAACCCCATCCGGCACCCACAATCATATATCCCGAAAAGGATATAAATAAAGCAGCTGTTAATGATGAAAGCTTTTTAAAAGATAAAGTTCTGAAATAAAAAAATGCAATAACACCTGAAAACAGAAAGTTATATATAAATATTTGTATAAATCGTCCGTAAACAAAATAATTTACTCCAATATTTTCAGCACCTAAATAATTAAGAGCTAGTCGTATTAGTCCGTAAGGTTCGGAAGGAATACCGGTAATATATTCATCGCCCATGCCTTTATAAAATGACCATTTTGACAAAAAACTTTCTTGTAATAAATTAGTATAATGAACAATTGCCGGATAATTTTGATTGATGCTGTCGCTGCCAATGTCTTTAAAAAAGAACAGATATTCGCCTGTCAGATATTTTGAAAGAGCTAAAAAGCCAATGATGAAGATTAAAGCCAAAAGTGTCCATACATTTAAGAATTTTTCAAAGCCCAAAGCCGGTGTTTGTGTTTTTTGTACTGCTTTGGGTTTAATATTTGTATTGTGCTTTGTACTTTGTTTTGTTTTTTTATTTCGCTTCATAACAATAACTCATGTTTCCTGTTGCTTTCAAAATTAGGATAATTATTTTGAAAACAAAAAAATGTTACTTTTACGATGATTTGAATAATTAGTTGTTTTGTGAAAAAAATTAGAAGAAAAATATAAAATTTATCTAAGAAAACAGGCGATCGTTATGGTTTTGACTTAGTTTATTTTGTTGAAAACGGATTTTGGATGGTTTTAAATCAATCGTTTGTATTATTTTTCGGATTAGTTGTTTCGGTTTTATTTGCCCGATATTTCAGTAAGGAAGTTTACGGGCAATATCAACTTATTCTTTCCATTATAGGGTTTTTTTCTTTTTTTTCTATTTCAGGGCTCAATGCTTCATTAATTAGAAATGTAGCAAAAGGGTTTGATGGTGATTATAAAAAATCTGTAAAGGTTTCATTTTTATATTCTTTAATTGGGAGTGTAGTCATCATTATCATTTCTGCTTATTATTTTATACAAGGAGACTCAGACATATCTAAGGCTTTAATGGCAGCGGCAATAATGTTCCCTTTTTTATTATCTTTTGATAAATGGCAAGCAATACTGAAAGGTAAAGCAAAATTTGATGTTTTTACAAAAGAAATAATTATTCAAATGGCAGGAAAGTCATTATTAATAATTGCTGCTATACTCTTTTTTCAGAACGAGTTGTTGCCGGTAATTTTGGCGTATTTGCTCGGAACTGCTTTTTTTAATATTTTTTTGTACCGAACGAGTTTTAAATATATCGAAAATAATAAAACCGCAGATGATACTTTTTCTTATGGTATGTATATTACCAAACTAGGTATTTTAAATACTTTAGTAAACCATTTTGATAAAATAATTGTCGGCTTTTTGGATATCAGATTATTGGCGGTGTACACAATTGCTTTAGGATTAATTAATATCATTAAAAACTTTGTAAAAAGTATTACGGCTATTACATTTCCAAAATTTGCCAAACATAAAATCTTTTTAAATTTTAAACAATATGCTTTTTTGTTTATATCAGGACTTATTATTACCATAATTTTATTTATTACTGCCGAGGATTTAGTACGAATTTTATAT
>JALWNR010000393.1 GCA_027083715.1 Bacteroidales bacterium | reverse complement strand
GTATTAATTCTGTCAAAATCGGCTGCTGCAATGTGATACTTTGTAATTATATTTAAATACATAATTTTTGCCAAAAGAATAGAATTTTCTTTCTTCTTATCCAATTTCCAGGCATAAGCAATATCTGCATTTAATGAGCTTGTAAAAATTTCCAACCCCTTTAAATTGTAATTTTCAGATACAGGCATTTGCGGAACCACATATTTATAATCCACTCCGAAAAAACGATAATTAATATCCGCTTTTTCGAGCATTGAATCAGAAATAATGCCTTTTTGCTGTTGTGCTACGGCAATTGTTGAAACAAATAGGGTTAAAATAATTATACTTACTCGCATTTGTATTATTGAATTTTGAAAATAATTTACCTGCCTTAATCAGTTACTTTTCGCATTAAATATTCGATGGGACCTAGTTCAAATTTTTTGCGCCACAGGTGTGAGAGAACAATTATCGCCGAACTGAACAAAATGGCGTAAATAAATGCAAACTCAATCGAGAATGAATATTCGAGTTTTCCAAACAACAGATAAATGGATAACATCCCAAATATTACATGAAAAAAGTAATTGCTAAGCGCCAGTTGTCCGGTACTTATCATCTGTTTGATAAATAAATAGTTTTGAAACTTTTTGCTTATGTAAACTGAAACTGAAATAATAAATACAGCTAAGCTTGCTGCTGTAATCATATAAAAAAACAACGGAGGCATTGGAGAGCTACCAAATAAATATTGAATATCTTTTGTTTCGGATGGAGACCACTCACTTATCAAACTAAGCAAAAACCATGAAATACTTTGGAAAATAATATACATTGTAAACGAGTATATCGTAACCCTCTTTCTTTTTGCTGTATCGTTAAAATCAATTCTTCCAATCCAAATACCGATTAATACAAAAGCAAACCAAGGTATTACAGGGTGAAATCCGTTTAAAAAAAGGTTTCTGAAAAAACCGCTTAGGGTAAAAAAATCAGTATATTCTAAAATACTCCAATCCCAGCCTGTTTCGTAATCAAAAAACAACATTAGAACAGAATAGCCGATAATCAAGATTAAACTCACAGTTATCAGCTTTGCCCTAGACAGAGACAAAAACAGAATCCCGATTGAGAGATATAATCCGTAATAATGAAGAATATCAGCCGGCCAAATATAATAATAGCTAAGTCCTATAATAAAAAGGAAAGCAGCTCTTTTTAACAAGCGCATTTTAACTTTCCTTATTTCATAAGTATTATTTTTGTGTTTTGCACTTTGATACATCAAACTCATACCAACACCTGCCAGTACTACAAAAAGTGCTGCTGCTTTTCCTGATAATACACCTATTAATTGATACAAAAAAGTATTGGTTTCTGCTACCATTACAAGTTTGAAGTTGACTATTATCATTCCTACTATAGCTAATCCCCGCGCAAAATCAAAGCCCAAAATTCGCTGTTTGTTTTTTTTCATCATTCCTTTATTTTAAAATGAATGTATATACCATCCATCTCATCAATATCTACAATTAGAATCATTTTATCATCTTTTAGCTCATCAACAAAAAATCGTAGCTCTTCTCCTTTTTCATCATACAAAATAAAGTATTTTTCATCCTGATTATAAGCCCATTTCCCTGTTGCCATTTTGCCTTCATCCACACTGGTATAGGTCATATTTGTTTTTAAATGGATAAAGTCATTTTTTTCATTTGCCTGCGGCTCGTAATCAATCCACATTATTTCATATTTTTCGAGATACCATTTTTTGCAAAGAGTTTTTTTATTCAATATCTGCGAAAATCCAGTTGCATAGAAAAAAAACAGGATGGCTGTTGTAAAAATTATTCTTTTCATAACACTCAAAGTTAATGGCTTTGATAGCCTTAGTTATTTTATGATTTTTCTTCACCACAAAAGTGTTTAGTAAAAAAATATTAAAAAAAATAAAGGTGGAAAAGCTGAAATACAGAGGTAAAAAAATGAGTTTTGGTTTATGTGGTGATTTATCCCTTAAATTGTGATGAAAAGCTGTTTATACCACTCGTTGAAACACAAGCTTCTACAATTATTGTAAAAATTTTTTAAATTCAGAAATATAGCTCCTTGATACCGGTATTGCAAAATCAGAAAATTGATTTAGCTTTAAATCATAGCCCGATGATGTTTTTCTTGCAATTTCGATATTATTGGTGTTTACAATAAAAGAGCGATGACAACGGATTATCGGAGTATCTGTAAAAGCTGGTTCCAGATTTTTTATAGAATTTCTTAATAAAGATTTTGATAAAATACCATTTTCCAAATAATACACTTCGACATAATTACTTGATGCCTGAATAAAAAGCAGATTTTCTGTCTTTAAGGCTAATTTTGCAGTACCATTTTCATCCATGAGTGTTATATTTACCGGCTTACTTTTTGCTTCTTTTATCAGATACTCATTTTTTAATACCCTTATTACATCCTTAATATGCACATAAGCAACAAATAAGAAATATGGAAAAATCATGATTAAAATATAAGCCCAAAAGTTTTCAATCCAGATATTTAAAAGATTATCCGAAGAAACAGCATCTGAAATGTCGAATAAAAACCATACCGAAGCAACAAAAACAGCCTCTAACAAAAACCAAAATACCAATGAGCCTATTGTAAATTTATTGATCTTAAATAAAACTCTGATAACAAACTGAGATAAGAGCAAAACAACAAAAGCCAATGTCATTGCAATAGATAATTCAATAAATACCTCCTTGTGTGTAATTGAATCATCATAATACAGACCGAAAGGTTCAAAAAAGTTAAGGAATAGGAAAGCGGAAAAAACAGAAAAGACCACAAGGTAAAATCTTCTGCCCGGTGAATTTAAATCAATAGTGGTTTGTAAGTATTTTTTTATTTTTTTCAAATCAGCTTATATTAATCGTACTTCATTAATACAATTTGCGCTATAATAAAGATTTTATAAAACCTGTTATGGTTAATTTTGTGCTTTATCTTTTTATTCAACAGACAAATATAATTATAAATTGATTCTATCTAAGTCAGGTTTATTATTTTTTATCCCCCTTGCAGTTACCGTGGCACATCTATTTTTTACCTTGTTTATATTGGCTGATTTTGTAAGTTGTTATAAATAGTTAATTGTGATTCGTTTTTTCAGTAATCATTACGCTCAAGCTTGTACCAAAAGTAGGCTCCTCCGTCACCCATGTATTCATCAATTTTATAGTGCTTAAAATTCAGTTTTTCAAGCACTCTGTAGGATGCTGTATTCTCGGGCATTACTATTGCCACTATACGTTCCAGATTTAAGTTTTCAAAACCGTATTTGATAATTTCTTTTGATGCTTCTGTAGCAATTCCTTTTCCCCAGTATTCCGGCAAAAACCGATAACCTATATCTGTTTCATCAATTTCGGGCAAATATTTTAAGCCGGCAAATCCTATCAATTTATTATCCGGTTTATAAATTGTTGCCCATCTACCGTAACCGTAGTTTTTATAATCATTAAACAAAACATTCCTAATGATTTCTTTTGCAGCATCATAGGATTGTATAAGTTCATCACCGGTATATTTTTGCACTTCTTTATTTGCACCAAATTCATAAACATCTTTAAAGTCATCTGTTTTAAACTCCCGAAGAATCAGCCGGTTTGTTTCTATTTTTATACTCATAACTACTGTATTTTTTAATGAGCTTAGCGTAATATTTGATTTCAAATTGGTATTACAAACGACTTGTCTTATTTGCAATGTATTTATTATCCTTAAATCTGCAGGTATGTTTGTAACGATAATCCAAAATGTGCGTCAATATAGAAAAAAGCAACGCAGGTGTATCACTTGATACGGTGAGTAGGTTTTTTAGAGCATTGCCAATAATGACGTGCAGCTTGGATTTGCAGTAGATACTTGCGGATTTAAGGATTATCAACAATTCAATTGTGCACGAGGATAATTTACTCTACCAATCCATCCCAAATTTCAATATCGTCAATCCACTGATGTTTTGGATTGGCAGTTCCATAAATT
>JALWNR010000392.1 GCA_027083715.1 Bacteroidales bacterium | reverse complement strand
GCATGATATAAATAAAAATAAAAAATCAATCTGTATTAATTTGTGTAATCTGTGGATGAAAATCTAAAAATCAGTCTGTGATAATTTGCGTAATCTGTGGATAAAAACAAAAAATCAGTCTGTGATAATTTGCGTAATCTGTGGATAAAAATCTAAAAATCAGTCTGTGATAATTTGTGTAATCTGTGGATAAAAATCTAAAAATCAGTCTGTGATAATTTGTGTAATATGCGATAAAAACAAAAATTATGGAAAAATCTTTTACTCCCAATTGGATAAATCAAGCCCCCGTACCGGGCTCATTCCGTTCAATTTTTAAATACGGTGACCCAAACGGTTTTAAACACCCCAACAAAAAACTATACGAGGAACTGAAAAATCATTTTCAGCTCACGGATGATGATTTCATAGAAAAAGAAAGTACCGGAAACGAGTTGGTTGATATCCGGCAAAAACCGGAATTAAGCAATGAGCAAATCAATTTTTTTATAAAACTGTGCGGAGCAGAAAATGTTTCAGCTAAGGAGTATGAGCGTCTCAAATTTTCTACAGGAAAAACTTTGGAAGAAGCTTTGCTTCTTCGCCAAGGAAAAATAGAAAAAATTACCGATTTAGTAGTACATCCGCGCAATAAAAAAGAAATTGCAGAAATGGTAAAATATTGCAATACCGAAAAAATTCCCGTATATGTTTACGGAGGTGGTTCTTCGGTAAATCTGGGTTTTTATCCTGAAAAAGGTGGTATAACACTGGTTTTATCCACACATTTAAACAAAATTACCGAATTTAACGAACTCAATCAAACCGTAAAAGTACAAGCCGGTATGATGGGACCCGAATTTGAACATGCCCTGAACAATGCCGACAAACTTTATCATGCTAAGCACAAATATACCTGTGGGCATTTCCCACAATCCTTTGAATATTCTTCCGTTGGTGGCTGGTTTGTTACACTTGGATCGGGGCAGCAATCATCCTATTATGGTGATGCGGGCAATTTGGTTTTGGCTGTGGAAATGATAAGTCCGTCAGGGGCAATCATTACTAAAGATTATCCGGCTATGGCAACGGGTCCCAAAATTTTGGATATAATAAAAGGAAGTGAAGGAATTTTCGGTATTATAGTAGAACTCACATGGAAAATTTATCGCTATATGCCGGAAAACCGACAATATTTCAGTTTTATTTTTCCAACATGGCAATCGGCGGTAGCTGCCGCACGCGAAATCTCGCAAGGCGAATTTGGAATGCCTGCCGTTTTTCGTATTTCCGACCCCGAAGAAACTCATCACGGATTGAAACTTTACGGTATTGAAGATACAATTTTTGACAAGATAATGAGCTTTCGTGGATTTAAACCCATGCAACGTTGCCTCTTTCTGGGAACTGCCGATGGCGAGAAAAACTTTGCAAAAAACATCAAAAAACAAGTAAGAAAAATATGTAAAAAACACGGTGCCATGTACTTAACTGCTTACCCCGTTAAAAAGTGGGAGCCCGGACGCTATCGCGATCCATACCTGCGCGAAGACCTGATGGATTATGGAATTATTATTGACACTTTGGAAACTTCAGTAAAATGGGATAACTTGCACCAAATTCATGAACAATGCAGAGCATACGTAAAAAGCCGACCGGATACTATTTGCATGACACATGCTTCGCATTTTTATCCGCAAGGCACCAACTTATATTTTATTTTTATAATGAAAGAAAGCGACAGAGCAGCATATTTAAAATTTCAGCGCGGCTTAATTGATGAAATTGAAAAAAGCGGAGGTTCTTTATCGCATCATCACGGAATAGGCAGAATGATAAAACAATGGATGCCAAAACATTTGGGAGATAATCAGGTAGATGTGCTGCGTGCATTAAAAAGGCACTTTGACCCGAATGATATAATGAACCCCGGAGCTTTGATTTAGTAAAAAGGTTTAAAAGTTGAAAGGTTTAATAGTTTTTTAATCATTTAACAATTTATTAATTTAACAATTAAAATGATTTTATCCATAGATTGTGGCACACAAAGTATTCGTGCGATATTGTTCGATTTTAAGGGAAATGTTATTGACAAAGAACAAATTCACTACCAGCCTTATTTCAGTTCGGAACCCGGACGTGCAGAACAAAAACCGGAAACCTACTGGGAAAATCTGTGTCTTGCTACGCAAACACTTAAAAAAAGAAATCCTGAAAATTTTACAAATATAAAAGGTGTAGGACTTACTACTTTACGAAGTACTTTTGTAAACGTAGATGAAAATGGCAATGCATTACGACCTTCTATTTTGTGGCTCGACCAAAGAGCTGCCCAAAATAAATATCAACCCGGTATTTTATTAAAAATGACCTTTAAGGTACTTGGTATCAGTGAAATGCTGAAAAAAATGGAGCGCAAAGGACATTGCAACTGGATAAAACAAAATCAGCCCGAATTATGGCAAAAAACGCATAAATATTTGCAAATATCAGGATATTTAAACCACAAACTCACAGGAGCGTTTAAAGATTCCGTAGCATCGCAAATCGGGCATATACCTTTTGATTATAAAAAGCAAAAATGGGCAAACCCGGATGAACTTCTTGAATTTAGCTCCAAACTTTACCCGATTGAAGCTGAAAAACTACCCGAACTGATTGCTCCCGGAGAACAAATAGGACAAATACACCGGCAAGCAGCTGAGGCAACCGGCATACCGCAAGGAACGCCGGTTATTGCTGCGGGCTCAGATAAAGGATGCGAAACTTTGGGTATGGGCGTGATTGATACACAAACTGCCAGCCTGAGTTTTGGCACAACAGCAACCGTTCAAACAACTGTGAATAAATACTTTGAACCAACAAAATTTCTTCCGGCTTATCCGGCAGTTATGCCAAAGCATTGGAATCCGGAAATTGAAATTTTCCGCGGATTTTGGATGATTAATTGGTTTAAAAATGAATTTGCATTAAAAGAGGTTTTAGAAGCCGAAGAAAAAAATGTAGCTGCCGAAGAGATTTTAAATAAACTTTTACACAAATCACCTCCCGGAGCTATGGGCTTAATTGTACAACCCTACTGGACACCGGGTTTGGGCGAAAAAAACGCCAAAGGAGCCATGATTGGTTTTGGTGATGTACACAAAAAAGAACATGTGTATCGTGCTGTAATTGAGGGACTAGCCTACGCCTTGCTTGATGGAATGCATAAATTGGAACGTAGGGGAAATATTCGTTTTAAACAGCTTGCCGTTTCGGGTGGGGCATCGCAAAGTGATGAAATTTGCCAGATAACCGCAGATATTTTTAATATGCCGCTTTTGCGCGGACAAACCCATGAAACCTCAGGTTTGGGTGCAGCAATTATTACGGCATACGGAGTGGGTAAGTATTCGTCAATAAATGAGGCTGTTAAAAATATGGTTCGTTATGCGGAAACATTCATGCCGCAAAAAGAGCATACTGAAATTTATAAAAAACTGTATGAAGAGGTGTATTTAAAAATATTTAAAAGATTAGAACCATTACACAAAAAAATCAGAGAAATTACAGGCTATCCTGAAATGTAATTACAAAATCCTCAGAATTTCAAGCGACACTCAACCTTTAGCCTCATGAGCCGAAGGCGAATAAATTTGAGTGCGTTTGTTTTGTAATAAAACTCACTTAATGTATTGATAATAAATGTGTTATGATGCAACTGTAGCAAGAGCGGTGAACTGCGAAGCACCTCACCAAAGGTAATTTTGCGGGTTAATTTTTGCTTATATTATGTAACTAATATTCAATAGCTTGCTCTTACATTCTATTCTTTTCTTATTTACCAAAAAGGCTGAAAGCTTTATTTATTTCAATTCAGGGCAACACCCTGAGAACACGCACAATCCACACTGCGCCCTGAAATGCCTGTCACGATTAGTTGGGGGGCAAATTAATAACCTGTATTGTTTAAAATAATTGGTACTACTGCAAAGTTAGTGGGTAAATCAATAAATATAAAGTTTTACCATTAATTTGATAAACATTAAATATTCAACACTCAATATACAAT
>JALWNR010000391.1 GCA_027083715.1 Bacteroidales bacterium | reverse complement strand
AATGCGCAAAACAGGAAAAAGGACACAAGTTTAATTGTTCTGCGATAATCTGAGTAATCTGCGGATGTATTTTGTCCACAGATGAACGCAAATTTTACATATTAATACA
The DNA here is from genome assembly GCA_027083715.1 of Bacteroidales bacterium. Lineage (GTDB taxonomy): Bacteria > Bacteroidota > Bacteroidia > Bacteroidales > NBLH01 > NBLH01. The sequence goes on along the minus strand of JALWNR010000391.1, from coordinate 3,927 downwards.
GATGCTGTAAGTTAAAAATCCGTATAATCAGCATTTCTATTGTTTGTTCAACTACGTTGAACAACAGCGGTAATCTGTTTGTAATCTACAAAGCAAAGAAATATCACTTATATGATTGATAATAAATATTTTATAAACATTCCTTAATTTAAACCATAGCCTAAGAAATCAGCATAATATTGTAAAAGAATTGCGGTATTCATACATTAATGCAAAATAATCCTTACCTTAGCTATTACAAATTAATAATCTCAAAATCATGAGCGACAAAGATTATTTTATGTATCACCAAGACCCTGATAATTGGTACGAAATATTTTATTTTTGCCGGAAAGACCCGCGGCTTTTTGTACCGAAACTAAACCCGCAGTTTGGCAGAACCATAAATTTTGCCAATCCTTATGCATGGCTTTTTATTGTGATGATTATGGTCATCATTTTTCTTTCGCAATATTTGTAAAATAAATAAAGCTCTTTTTTTAGCTATGCTAAAAAAAATTTAATCTGTGAAAATTTGTGGTAATCTGTGAAATCTCAAATAAAATTCACTCTTAATTTGTATTATTTATTTTCAATCATAAAACCCTGACATCGTTATGAAATACAGTTATTTAATTATCAGCCTGATAATTACCGTTTTAACACTTTCGTGCAATACCGATAAAAATCAAATAGTGGTTTACACCAGTGTCGATCAGGTATTTTCGGAGCCTATTCTAAAAGATTTTGAAAAAGAAACAGGTATTACCGTTAAAGCAGTTTACGATACCGAAGAAACTAAATCGACCGGCGTGCTGAACCGCCTGATTGCCGAAAAAGATAATCCGCAATGTGATGTTTTTTGGAGCGGCGACCCGGTGCGTACCATTGTATTGAAAAACAAAGGTATTACGCAAGCCTATCAATCGCCTGTGGCACAAAATATAAACGAAGTTTATAAAGACCCAGAACATCATTGGACAGGTTTTTCGGCACGTGCCCGTGTATTGATTTATAATAAAAAGCTCCTACCCGATAGTTTAGTGCCAAAATCTATTTTTGATTTAACAAAAGAAACTTATAAAAATCAATTTAGCATAGCTAATCCGCTTTTTGGTACTACAACGTTTCATATTGCAGCACTTTTTAGCATTTTAGGCGATGAGAAAGCCAAACAGCTCCTCTCCGACTTAAAAACCAACGGTTTGCTAATTGCCACCAGCAACGGAGATGTAAAAAAACGAGTGGTTCAGGGCGAAATAGCTTGCGGATTAACCGATACCGATGATGCACACGAAGCCCTGAAAGAAGGAGCAGACATTGGTATTGTTTTTCTCGACCAAAACGGCATTGGTAGCTTAATTATGCCCAATACAGTGTGTTTAATCAAAAATTCGCCCGATACCAAAAATGCTAAAAAACTGATTGATTACCTTTTAAGCAAAGAAACCGAAGCCAAACTTGCCGTTTCGTGTGCACAAATGCCATTGCACAAAGGAGTTAAAATGCCCAAAGATGTTCCTTCGTTGGATAATATTATTCCGATGAAAATTGATTACGACAAAACTGCTCAAAAATTGGAAGAAATTCAGGAATATTTGAAAAAATGGGTGGAAGAATAGCTTAAAAAAAGTAGCTTTTTAAAAAAATGAAAAATAAGCAATTACACTATATTGTTTTTCTGTTTTTCACACTTTTTATAGTGTTACCGCTTGTTTATACTCTTTTTTTTACTTTATTTTCGGATGATTTTGCCCAAAACCTGAAACAAATCAATAAAGATAGTTTTATCCTGTTGTTTAAAAGTGCATTAATCGCTTTATCGGTTGCAGTTTTTGCAACACTTTTCGGAAGTCTGCTTGCATTTTTACTTTATAAAACCAATCTGCCGGGACGCAAATTTTTTAAACCCGTTTTTTTAATTCCTTTGTTCATTTCGCCCTATATTTGGGCTGTTGCATGGAAAGATTTTGTTTATTTAGTTTTCGGAAATACCGGACTGATAAGCTCCTACACAGGAGTTATTTTGGTACTTACCAATATATTTACACCACTGTCTATATTAATTATTGGCAGTGCACTCAGCAATACAGATGCCCAATTTGAAGAAACCGGTTTGATATTCACCGGTTTACCAAAGGTGATTTTGAAAATTACTTTGCCCTTAATAAAACCGGCTTTAATCAGTTCTTTTGTATTGGTTTTTATTTTCAGTATTTCAGCCTTTTCCGTGCCTGCATTTTTTGGTGTAAAAGTATTTACTACCGAGATATTTACACAATTTTCAGCATTTTATAATCACGCTTTGGCAATTTTGCAATCATTTTTATTAGTAATTATCTGTATTCTGCTGCTTTTAGCCGAGCGAAAATACATTGCCGATGCTCCGTTTTTATCGGTAAGCAGTAAAGGAACTAAGCATAAACTTTTCAGAGCAGACAAAAAACAGAGTATTTTTTTATTTTTTCTGATTTTCTGGTTGATTTTTTCCGTTCTACTGCCTATCTCGGTACTTTTTTTACAATCGTTCAAAAACGGAACCGATAAATTTGTTCAGGCTTTTTATTTGCTACTCCCTACTTTTGCCAATTCTGTTGAACTGGCATTGCTTGGTGCTATTTTAACCGTTTTAACCGGATTTGTAGTAGCTTATTTTTCAGTAAATCAAGCTAAAAATACAATAAGCAAGGTTTTACAGTGGTTTTTACTGATTATTTTTGCAATTCCATCAATAATTTTCGGAATTAGTTTAATCAAATTTTACAATCGTCCCGAACTGGAATTTATCTATTCAAGTGCGGCAATCATTGTAATTGCCTATATCGGAAAATTTGCTTTTATCTCGGCAAAAATTATTGAAAATGCCTTACGGCAGCTATCAAAATCACTTGATGAAGCAGCTCAAATTGAAGGTGTCGGATTTTATCACAGATTACTGAAAATACTAATTCCTTTAATTATGCCGGCACTTTTTTCGGCATTTATTATTAGCTTTATCTTTAATTTTGGCGAATTAGGAATCAGTATTATGCTTTATCCTCCCGGCACAGAAATTATGCCGATAAAAGTTTTTACCCTAATGGCAAATGCACCACAATCACTCACAAGTTCAATGACTTTGATTATTTTTAGTTTAACATTACTGTTAATTTCATTTTTTTATTTAATCTTCATGAAATTAAACCATGGCTCATTAAAGAAATACTAAAAATAAAGAGATATTGTTTATCCTTTGGGTAACTTTGTGATATCTTCGTGTTACTTGGTGAAATAATTATAACACAGAGTTTCACAAAGAGTACGCAAAGTGGCTCAAAAAAATGTGTTTTATAAAGCAAAATTTCTATGCAAATTATTCAATTACAAAATATTACATATGCTTATGGCGATAAACCGGTACTGCGAAATTTTAATCTGGATTTTGAAGAAAATGCTTTAACTTGCCTTTTGGGAAGTTCAGGCTGTGGAAAAACAACTATTTTGAGATTAATTGCAGGATTTGAAATACCACAAAAAGGCAGTATTTTCATCGAAGATGAAAAAGTAAGTGAGGGCGGTAAAATTTTACTGCCTCCGCATAATAGAAAGCTTGGTTATATTTTTCAGGATTTGGCACTGTGGCCTCATTTTACTATTTACAAAAATATTGCTTTTGGTTTGCAGGAAAAAAAAGAGCAAAACATCAAAGACAAAGTGTTTGAAATACTTGATTTTTTTAATTTAACCGAACATGCCTTAAAATATCCGCATCAGCTTTCGGGCGGACAAAAGCAACTTACGGCAATTGCGCGTGCTCTGGTATTGAACCCCAAAATATTACTTATGGACGAACCACTTAGCAGTTTAGATGTAAAACTAAAACGAAAAATGCTGGAACATATTCAAAAATTAAAAGAAAATTTTAAATTAAGTATAATTTATGTTACACATGACCATAGAGAAGCTTTT
>JALWNR010000390.1:6072-15839 GCA_027083715.1 Bacteroidales bacterium | reverse complement strand
AGCTAAATGGTTTATTCAATGCAGCGAACAGTTTAATTTTGTCTTGATTTTTTGGTACTTTTGTATCAAGACAAAAGTACAGAGTAAATAAAAACGAAAAATTGCAAAAACCTATAAACCATACTATAAATTTAACGAGCGAAGCTCATTATTATCCTTTTGGCTTGCAAATAAACGCCCTAAGCTATACCAACCCGCTGCAAAGAGTAGCTAACAAGTATTTGTATAACGGCAAAGAACTACAAGATGACTTTGGGCTGGGCTGGTACGATTACGGCAAAAGGTTTTATGATGCGGAAGTGGGGAGGTTTCATAGTATTGATCCAATGTCTCAATTTGCCAGCCCTTATATTTATGCTGCAAACAATCCAATACTTATGATAGACCCTTCGGGAATGTATTCTTTTCCTGTATATTATAATGGAGTACTGCATCATATTGCAAGCGATGGAAAAAAAGAAGAAGATTCAGAAAAAGATAATAATTCTAACGATGATACAGACAATAACACTTCTAAACCACCGGATTGGTATATTGACAATGAAACAGGAAAAGTTGTTTGGAAAGACGGTAGCAGTGAACACGAAGGTTTTACGCATTTAGGATACGGACCTAAAAAAGCCATTAATGTTTATGGTATTTCTTCATTTATGAAGCTATATGCTTATTTAATACGCAATAGTATTACTGAAATTATTCCTAATACCGGAATTGGTCTTTTAAAAATAAATCCCTTCTATAAAGCAGAAGCCATTTCCGGTGATTTGGGTATTGTATTAGGAGGTACGGAATATGATGGCGGCGGAATTTTAGTTTTGGCAGGAAACGATGCAGGAAAAATAATACCTTATGGAGAAATTGGTTATATTGGCATAGCACCGGAAGTAAGTACAGGTTTAGAGTTTGGTAGAATTGATTATACCGGAAATGTTAAAAATTTCACAAGTAATATGTTATTGGGTGAGCGAACAAAAATTTGGGGTGGTATAGATGTTGGTCCCAGTTTGGGAGCAGGGGTTGCGTGGGGAAAACCTATTAGAAATCCTAATTATATCATATCAACAACATTATCAATAGGCGTAGGAGCAAGTCCGTTTGCTATTTCCGGAGGCTTAAATCATGGAATAGTAATAAAATTAACAAAATAAACATATGAAAAAAATAAATTTAACAGCAGTAGTCATTCAATTTAGTATTATTGGCATTATTGCTTATTTTATTATTCATCATGATCAAAATAAATTTGAAAAACTTAAAAGAGAATATAAAGATGTAAATAAAACAGATAGCATAAATTCTAGTATAATATTTATCTATTTTGAACAAAATGCAAGAGATTGGGAACATAACCAATGTATAAAACTTAAAGATGGTAATAGCTATTATTTTTTTGTTGGGAGACAAGTATATATTAAGGATAAAAAATATTTTGGAGAAGTTGTAGCCCCGGGTGTTCATTTAAGAAAAAATCCGGGCTCTGATACTTTAATTGTAGATACCGGAAAAGAAAAATATTATTATATTTTAAGTTTTTATGATGCAAGTTTAGACAGTGCATCGTTCATAGAAAAAATTTTCAGATAATATGGGATATTTAAAATACATGTATCATCGTCTTAGTGCATTTTATGGGAATAATGTCAGTTATAACAGAGTTTCAAAAGCATTTGTTTTTATTTGGAGTATGAATATTTTCTTTCTTTTAGAATTGTTTACCATTACAAATAAATACCCTAATATTTTTAGTTTTATTACTACATTCTTAGCAGCATCTGTGATATTTTATTACTTACAAATCAGAAAAAAATATCTTAATTTAATAGAACATGCTGAAAGATATGACAATAAAACAAACCGTATTATTTTTATTATTCATATAATGCTAACAATCCTCAGTTATGCTTTTTATATGTTTATTAAATATAATGTACATCAAAATACTATAAGTTGATATTCTGGTTAATATAAGGTCATCAAGTTCAAAGCCACCCGCTTCCCACGAGCCCCTGCTGTGTACCGCTCAACGAGGAATATGGTAAATTAAAAGCAGCGAACAGCGATTACACATCCTCGACAGTTATTCATGCCTTTTCTTTTTATTTTTGAAGTATGATAAGGTAGAATTCTTATTTACACTATAAAAACAGCTCCGCACAGCCGGGCTTAATCCAGCCATTATCATCCGGTAATTTGTTGTAAAGCATAAACAACTAATTTGAATGTCATTTTTTTTTATTAAATTTGGAGACTCGACAAAAAAACCTAAAGCTCTAATATTTAATAAACTGAGCATTTAAAATTAAGCAATATGAAGCAACTGATTATTTTTACCATTGCTCTGGCAAGTTTTTTATCTGCTTGCAAACAAAGCGAAAAAGCCCGCGAAGTAAAAAAATATACCATAAAACAATTTATGAAAAATACCGATATTCGTGGCGGTGCATTCTCTCCCGATGAAAAATACATACTTTTTACAAGTAATAAATCAGGTGTTTACAATGCCTATTCAATGAATATTGAAACAAAAGAGATTGAACAATTAACAAAATCTACTCAATCGGCAATGTATGCAATTTCCTATTTCCCTGACGATATGCGTATTTTGCTTGCCGCAGATAATGAAGGAGACGAAATTTATCATATTTTTATGCGCGATACTGCCGGAAATATGAAAGATTTAACCCCTGATTCAGTTGCCCGATCAACATTCTACTCATGGGCACACGACCGTAATTCTTTTTTCTACGGCTCAAACAAGCGCAATAAGCGATATATGGATGTGTACGAAATGGATATTGAAAATTTTGAACCACAATTGGTTTATCAAAACGATAGTGCGTACAGAGTAGGCGCCATTTCAAACGATAAAAGATACATTGCTTTTCGTAAAACTTATATTCGTCAAAACTCGGATATGTTTTTGTATGATAGAGAAACTAAGGAACTCAAATTACTCTCAGAGCATAGTGGAAACATTAATTTTTCGCCTGTTGAGTTCAGTAATGACGGAAAATATTTATTCTATCTGACGGATAAAGACAGTGAGTTTATCTATTTAATGAAATATAATCTGGAAACAGGAGAAACCACCGAAGTATATAAAGACAATTGGGATATAAGCTACGCTTATCACTCTCACAACGAACGCTATTTTGTAGTTGGAATTAATCAGGATGCACAAACAAAAATCAGAATTTTTGATAATAAAAATGATGGTAAAGAAGTTGAGTTTCCTGATTTTAAAGGAGCCAATGTGATTGAAGTAACAATCTCGCGCAGTGAGGAAAACATGAGTTTTTATCTGTCTCAGTCAAATGCTACACCTGATTTATACGTGTATAATTTTAAAAGCGGAACCTACAAAAAGCTAACAAACTCCATGAACCCCGAAATTAATCCTGATGATTTGGTAAAAGGCGAAGTAGTTCGTTATAAATCCTTTGATGGATTGGAAATTCCGGCAATACTTTATAAGCCGCACAGTGCAACAGCTGATAATAAAGCACCTGCAATCGTTTGGGTACACGGAGGTCCGGGTGGACAATCGCGCATTGGTTACAGTGCCCTAATCCAATATCTGGTAAATCACGGCTATGCAATTATAGCGGTTAATAATCGCGGTAGCAGCGGCTACGGAAAAACTTTTAGTGAGTTGGATGACATGCGCCACGGAGAAGATGATTTACAAGACTGCATTTATGCCAAACAATATATGGCAAGTACCGGATGGGCAGATACAAGTAAAGTAGGAATTTTAGGAGGTTCATACGGTGGATATATGGTAGTAGCAGCTCTGGCATTTCAGCCCGATGCATTTAAAGCAGGAGTAGATATTTTTGGTGTAACCAATTGGCTGCGAACACTTAAAAATATCCCCCCTTGGTGGGAAGCCTATCGCAAAGCATTGTACAAAGAAATGGGTAATCCTGAAACCGATTCTGCCTATTTGTATAAAATATCACCACTGTTTCATGCCGACAAAATTACGAAACCTCTAATGGTACTGCAAGGAGCTAAAGACCCGCGCGTATTAAAAGTAGAATCGGACGAAATGGTGGAAGCCGTAAAGAAAAATGGAGTACCTGTTGAATATGTGGTATTTGAAGACGAAGGACATGGTTTTAGAAAAACCGAAAATGAAATAGAAGGCTACGAAAAAATACTAAATTTTTTAGATAAATACCTTGCTGAAAAAGAAGAATTTAATAAAACTGAATAGTAATTTAAAAGCTCCATATTCTTTTGGGGCTTTTTTGTTTTACCAAACCTAAATTTTAAATATGATTAAGAAAAACACACCGATTGATTATGAGGCAGTTCATGCTAAAATCAAAGAATCCGGTCTGGATGATTTGGGGCAAGGAACCATTCGGGAGATTGTTAAAATTGTAAATAAAGTTGAAGCCGAAACGGGCGAAAAATACATCCGTATGGAAATGGGTGTCCCCGGACTGGAACCTCCGGAAATTGGGATTAATGCAGAAATTGCTGCATTAAAAAGAGGTGTTGCCTCAAAATACCCGATGATCGAAGGTGTTCCTGAGTTAAAAAAAGAAGTTTCGCGCTTTATCAAAATGTTTTTGGATATTGATGTGAGCGAAGAAGGCTGTATGCCAACCGTTGGCTCTATGCAAGGTGCTATGGCTGCCTTTTTGGTAGCAAACCGCACCGACCATAACAAAAAAGGAACTTTGTTTATCGACCCCGGATTTCCGGTGCAAAAACAGCAATGCCAGGTACTTGGACATGAATATGAAAGTTTTGACGTATATGATTATCGTGGTAAAAAGCTGCGCGATAAACTGGAATCTTACTTGAAAACAGGAACCGTTTCCAGTATTTTGTATTCAAACCCAAACAATCCGGCATGGATATGTTTTACCGATGAGGAATTAAGAATTATCGGTGAAATGGCAAACAAATACGATGTGATAGTAATTGAAGACTTAGCCTATTTTGGTATGGATTTCAGAAAAGATTATTCGCATCCGGGCGTTCCACCTTTTCAGCCTACGGTTGCAAAATATACAGATAATTATATCTTTCTGATTTCCAGCTCAAAAGCATTTAGCTATGCAGGACAGCGCGTAGGAACAATTGCCATTTCCGATAAATTGTTTCAACGCAGATATCCGGATTTGAAACGCTATTATGCAACGGATGGTTTCGGTTATTCCATGATTTACGGAGCACTATATGCCTTATCATCAGGAGTTACCCACTCAGCGCAATACGGACTGGCAGCTATGCTGAAAGCAGCTAATGATGGCAAATACAATTTTGTGGACAGTGTAAAAGTGTATGGTGAACGTGCAAAAAGAATGAAAAAGCTGTTTCTGGAAAATGGTTTTAAAATTGTTTACGATACGGATATTGATGAGCCAATAGCCGATGGCTTTTATTTTACTTTTTCATATCCGGGAATGAGCGGTTCCGAATTACTGGAAAAATTACTGTACTATGGTATAAGTGCAATTTCACTGGCAATAACAGGAAGTAATCATTCCGAAGGCTTACGTGCTTGTGTATCGCAAATACAGGAAAGTCAGTTTAAGGATTTGGAATATCGCTTGAAAAGATTTCACGAAGATTTTGGGCAATAGTTATCACAAAATTAGCGCAAATTTTTCGATTACGAAAGTTTTTGCTTATGATTTACGACATATAAGCAAAATTCATAGTTAAATTATAATTTATTACTTTTGGGTACTAAAAATTTACAATTTCTAACTAAAATATAAATTATGGCAAAAGTTAGAGGAGCAATCGTGGTGGATGTGGAACGTTGCAAAGGTTGCGATTTATGTGTTCATGTTTGCCCCACAGATGTGATTCGATTGGCAAAAGAGGTAAACGGAAAAGGTTACCATTTTGCTTACATGGAAAATCCGGAAGCTTGTACAGGATGTGTTAATTGTGCAACAGTTTGTCCGGATACAGTTATTACGGTATATCGAATGAAGATACCGGCTTAAAATAGATTTAAAAACTTAAATTACGCAAAGTAATGGGAGAATTAAGATTAATGAAAGGCAACGAAGCCATTGCGGAAGCATTTATCCGCGAAGGAGTGGATGCCTACTACGGTTATCCGATTACCCCGCAGTCTGAGGTAATGGAGTATCTGACCGCCGAACGCCCTGAAAAACGTACAGGAATGGTTGTTTTACAGGCAGAAAGTGAATTGGCGGCAATTAATATGGTATATGGTGCTGCTTGTACCGGAAAAAAAGTAGTTACCTCCTCATCAAGTCCGGGTATCAGCCTGATGCAGGAAGGAATTTCATACATTGCAGGCTCCGAAGTTCCTTGTGTTTTACTCAATGTGGTTCGTGGAGGACCGGGGCTGGGCGATATACAACCCGCACAATCTGATTATTTTCAATCGGTTAAGGGTGGCGGACACGGTGATTACAGACAAATTGTTCTGGCACCATCTTCTGTTCAGGATATGTACGATCATGTAGCACTGGCTTTTGAGCTGGCATTTAAATACCGTATTTTGGTTTTGATTCAATCAGATGGTCTGATTGGTCAAATGATGGAAAAGGTGGAAATCGGAGAACAGAAAAAGCGCCTTTCTGATAAAGAAATCAAAGAAAAATACGATTCGTGGGCACTAACCGGCAGAACTCCGGGCAGAGAACACAATATAGTAACTTCTTTGGAACTGGATCAGGCAAAACAGGAACAGTTTAATATACATCTGCAAAATAAATATGCGGAAATTGCAGAAAAAGAAGTGCTTTATGAAGAAATGGAAGTTGAAGATGCCGACTATATTTTAGTTGCTTACGGTTCTTCATCAAGAATATGCCGTAAAACGGTTAATCTTGCCAGAGAAAAAGGACTTAAAGTTGGTCTTTTACGCCCGATTACCCTGTGGCCCTTCCCCGAAAAAAGAATTGCAGAACTTGCAAAGCGTGTAAAAGGAATGCTTTCGGTTGAAATGAGTGCAGGACAAATGGTTGAGGATGTTAAACTTGCCGTAAACGGAAAAATTAAAGTGGAACACTTTGGTCGTTACGGAGGTATGATTCATACACCGGAAGAGGTACTTGAAGCGCTGGAAACTAAAATTATAGGAGGATAAAAAATGGCAGATATAAAAATCGAAGATATAATAAAATCTGAAAATTTAGTTTTTAAAAAAACTAAGTTGTTCACCGACAAACCATTAAGCTATTGCCCGGGTTGCGGACACGGAGTAGCACACCGCCTGATTCTGGAAGTGATTGAGGAAATGGGCATTGAATCGGAAACCATTGGTGTGGCACCTGTAGGCTGTTCGGTTTTGGCTTATGAATTTATGAATATTGATATGGCACAAGCTCCTCACGGACGGGCACCTGCTATGGCAACCGGCATTAAGCGGGTTTATCCCGAAAAATATGTATTTACCTATCAGGGTGATGGCGATTTAGCTGCTATTGGTACCAGCGAAACCATTCATGCTTGTAACCGCGGTGATAATATGACCATTATCTTTATTAATAACGGTATTTACGGAATGACCGGTGGACAAATGGCACCGACAACACTTGAAGGAATGGTTTCATCAACAACTCCTTTTGGTAGGGATATTGAATTGATGGGGCACCCGATAAAAATGACCGAATTGGTTGCTCAATTACCGGGAACCTGCTATGTGGCACGTCATGCAGTTCATACACCGGCTGCTGTGCGGAAAGCGAAAAAAGCCATTCGAAAAGCATTTGAAAAACAAAAGGAAAAGAAAGGACTTTCTTTTGTAGAAATTGTATCGAATTGTAATTCCGGCTGGAAAATGACACCTGTAGATTCAAATAAATGGATGGAAGAACACATGTTCCCATATTATCCTTTAGGTGAAATTAAAGAAATTTAATGCAAAAGTTAAAATTTTAAGATATGACTGAAGAAATTATTATAGCAGGATTTGGCGGACAAGGTGTTCTTTCCTTAGGAAAAATCCTTGCCTATTCTGCAATTATGCAAAATCAGGAAGTCAGTTGGATGCCTTCATACGGACCCGAAATGCGTGGCGGAACAGCCAATGTAACGGTTATTTTAAGCGATGAGCGTATCAGCTCACCCGTTTTGCGTAAATTTGACACAGCTATTATTCTGAATCAGCAATCGATGGATAAATTTGAAGAAGCGGTAAAACCCGGTGGACTTCTGTTGTACGATAATAACGGAATTATACATCCGCCAACACGTAAAGACATCAATATTTATCTGGTAGAAGCTGCAAAGGAAGCTGCAAAAATGGGCTCAGCCAAAACCTTTAATATGGTTGTTTTAGGGGCTTATTTAAAAATCAAGCCGCTGGTTGAACTGGGCAATGTAATTAAAGGCTTGAAAAAATCTTTGCCCGAAAGACATCACAAACTGATTCCGATGAACGAAAAAGCTATTCTGCAAGGAATGGAAATCGTTAAAGAAGAGCATTTGGTTTAGGAAAAATCAAACCTAAGATAGATTAAAAGCCGGAGTTTTTTACTTCGGCTTTTATTATAGTGTCAAGTCAAGCATATTATTATCATACCAAGTCTTGATAATTTTACCGATAGCTGTTAAAAAATTTTAATCGTAGCTATGTCCGTCAGCTGACGGATGAAAATTTTTGCCTTGCTCTCAACAAAATTCTCTGCAACTTATACGACATAATACACTTGACTTGATACTAGATTTTTTTTAGCAAATTTAATACAAACTCTCTTTGCTCCTGAGCTGCAAAATGAAAATAAAACCATTTTTTATCACTGCCTAATACATATGCCGGTTCACCGGTTTTTATTAATTCTTTAATTTTATCGCCTTTCATTACTTCTAAAGCTTCGCTTCTCCACTGATACTCATCGTAATAAAAACCAATTTCAGGAAAATTTTGCTGAAACTTTTTAAATTTTTCTTCCAAATTATCTGCTTCAAAGGAGAAGCATTCATAAAGCCTTGTTTTTACATCTTCAAAATCAATACTTTTCCCTGTACCAACAAAAATATCAAAAATACTTTCGGCAGCTTTCAAAAACAAGCGGGAATTATCACGTTCAAAAAAATCAGTACTGTTTGCTTTTCGATAACGCCATTTCAAATAAGATTTATCAGGAAAATCACTCACCTCAGCATGCCCTATATCAGGAAATGCATCGTATTCCAATTTACTGAATACCGATATTTTTTCGTATTTCCCGTTTTTAAAGATTTCAATTTCATCAATATCATTTTCTGCATGGCTGTGTCGCCCCGAAAAATCCTGATGTGCCCAGGTATCAGCATAAGTATGCAGAGCAATTCCTAAACGGACAAGGTTCATAATACGTTGTTCGCCCGTACTTTTCCCAAGCTCTGTCAAAGCAATAAAAACCAGCCGCTTGGCAAGATTTCCGTTGGGATGAACTAAAAAAGACGGGCTTGCATCATCTAAGCGGTCTAAATCGGGCAAAAAATGAAAAGGAATATATATTTTGTTTTGTACATCTTGCTTGAAACCTTTCAAGAACTGTAAGCCCCTGTGTGCAGTACAAACCGGATTAAAACTATTTTCGGTAAATCGACGTGATAAGATTTCCAAATGACCGTTTACCTTCATTTCTTCGTGGTCCACAGCATCATCTACATATTGCGATGCATAGGCAATAATCTGCGCATCTTCGGGTCGAAATCCGGCTTTTTCCATTAAAATCCTGATTGTGTTATAATGAAAGTCTATTTGCACAGATAAAATTTATTAATTAGTTTCAATACTTTCTAAATAATGCTTTATTTGCTCAATATAATTA
>JALWNR010000390.1:3717-6062 GCA_027083715.1 Bacteroidales bacterium | reverse complement strand
AAGATTTTTTCTAAATCAACAACAGTTTTTATTTCACCAGAGTCTTTTTTCAAAATTTCTTTTGCTTTTGAAAGAACTTTTCCCATTTTATCAATTAATGCCATTTGGAATGCTAAAGCATTTTTTACATAATCAGGAGTTTCTCCTTTATTATTTGTTAGTGTTGTATCGGCACCTACATCTATTAATTTTTTTACAAAATCAGCATATTTTTCAATCGAAGAATTAGTACAGATTTTAAACTTTGCTTTCGATAATGCAAAAACATATTCATTTGGAAAAGAATCAGTAAGGCTAATATCAATTAGTATATCAAAAGGTCGTTCAATAAATTCTTCAACACCTTCTTCATTAGGTTTACCTGTCCAGCCCAATTTATCCATACCGAAATACTCTACACCTTTACGATATGGAAAATATCCAATCAAATCACTTTTTAACACAAAAGACAAAGCGTTTGTTTTGATACCACGCTCATCAATATAGTTCATAAACTCTTTTGCAGCAGCATAAAACGTCTTATTTTCAGCATTAAAAATTATACCAATATAACTTGCTGAATGAAAATTATTATAAACTACTTTTCGTTCACGAACTTTTAACTCTTTTTCGAGCATCATACGCCCGATTTTAGTACCTATATCATTTAAAAATTTCACGCAATCGTTCTATTAAATCTCAAACTCTTAATGATTCTAAAATCCATACAATTATACAAAAAATCTTTAAATAATTACAGGAATATACATTGTAGTTTTTAAAAGATAGATTTTATAAAAAATAAATATCGCTCAATACACTGATTTGTAAATATATAAAAGTATTGGTATTTCATAAAACCAAAAGCAATATGCTTACAAACAGAAATTTAACCTTTTAACAATTAACGAAGCATCTATTTTGATAAAATGTTACTTTTTTTACGTGGTTTTAATGTTTGAATGAAAAATGAGTAATGGAATTTTGCTTTGATAAATCATTTTTTTAAGATTATTCGGATACAATAGCTTATAAACAATTGAACGTTTAGGGGATGTAAATGAAATTATATCAATATTCATTTTATCAACATATTCCTGAATTCCGGCAAATAAATCATCATTTTTGATAATATGACATTTTATTTCTTCTTCATAATTTTGATTAAGATAAGATTCCAGTTTAAACAGTTGCATTTCTTTCCAAGGGTTTTTTTCATCTGTTTCAATATGCACACACTCCAATTTAATTTTAAAAGGTTTCAAAATATCCAACAGTTTATTAAACGCCGTGAAGTCAGAATCCTGAAAATCCGTTGCATAAAGCACATTTATTTTTTCCAGTCCTTTAAATTCCCAGTGTTCAGGAATAGCTAAAACAGGAATAGTTGTATTTTCTATAACTTTCAAAGTTACACTTCCTATTAAATCGCCCGGCATCTGCCCTACTCCTTTTGTTCCTAGTACAATCATATATGGTTTATAACTTTCGGTAATTCGGATTATCTGATACGCGGGCTTTCCTTTTTGCAATATATAATGAAAACTTACTTTCTCCAAACCGTACTTTTTAAGACTTGTTTTGAGCCGATCAATAAACAACAGCATGTTTTTTTGAGCCATTTGGTACATCTCATTCATTACATTTTGCGTGAAATTTTCGTAAGATGTACGATTTCCTAAATAGGTTCCCCCCATAAAAGGGTCTTTGAAAATATGTAGCAGTTTTATTTCAGCATTAATACTTTTAGCTATACTAAAAGCAAAAAGAGCTGCTGAATTTGAATATTCAGAAAAATCAATAGGTACCAAAATTCTACGAATATTTTTTATTTTGTCTTCTATGCTTTTAAAATCATTTTCAATACGCATTTTGCAAAGTAAATCAACTGCTTTCTTCACATCCTGGGCACTAACCTGAATTTGTAAAGGAGCAATTTTCTCATCATTTTTTTCAGACTCAACGATGTAAGCATCTATACCTTCTATACCCAATTTAAAACGTAAGTAATATGCCTCTCTAGGGTCAGAAAAATCTGCAATTATCACAAAATTTT
This sequence comes from Bacteroidales bacterium, assembly GCA_027083715.1. Taxonomy (GTDB): domain Bacteria; phylum Bacteroidota; class Bacteroidia; order Bacteroidales; family NBLH01; genus NBLH01. Next base: position 4,027 of record JALWNR010000390.1, on the reverse strand, counting down.
CCATTTTTTAAGGAGTTTGGGGTTTATAACAAATTTACAAAATTTGACGGTAAAAGTCAAGTTTTATTTATGCTGATTTTATAAGTTTATTAAATCAAAAAAGCCCTGCAAAACATTTATTTGCAAGGCTTTTATCCATGGACTTTAACCGCAATAATTCATAAAATTATCTTTAAGCAGATACAAGGCATCGGATTCCGCCGACATATTATTATATTTCAAGGAATTCGTAACGAAGTAGATGCTTGAAGAGAATTTCAAGCGGCACCCAACCTTTAGCCTCATGAGCCGAAGGCGAATAAATTTGAGT
>JALWNR010000390.1:0-3707 GCA_027083715.1 Bacteroidales bacterium | reverse complement strand
CGTTTATTTTGCTATGAGAATCGATTAATAAATTGCTAATAAGGGTATTACGACACAACTGTAACAAAAGCGGTGAACTGCGAAGCACCTCACCAAAGGTAATTTTGCGGATTTAATTATTCTTATCTAACTCGTTTTATTCCCTTTAACAATCGTTTATCGAAAAAATACTCAGGATTAACTGCTTTCCCGTTAATTTGTATTTCATAATGAAGGTGTGCTCCGGTAGATCTTCCTGTATTACCCACTAAACCAATAATATCACCGTGTTTTACTTTTTGTCCTTTTTTTACTAATATTTTGCTCATGTGCAAATAAGAACTTACATAACCATAACCATGATCTATTTTCACATATCTTCCGGCTGTTCTGGTATATCCGGTTTTAATCACTTTCCCAATCCCTGTTGACATAACAGGTGTTCCCTTTTTGGCTGCGAAATCAATTCCCTTATGCATTTTATATTTCCGTAAAATAGGATGTTTACGCATTCCAAAAGGCGAAGCTATTTTACGAATTTTTTCACGATCAATAGGCAAAATAGAAGGTATTCTTGACATTTTATCCTCTCTGATTTTAGCTGCTCGGATAATTTCCTCAAAAGATTTTGATTGAACCGCTAATTTTTTGGCAAGAATATCTATTCGTTTTGCAGTAGAGATTAATAAATCGGAATTTACCAAGCCTTCATATTTTCCATATGGATTTGTTCCTCCAAAACCGGCTTTTTTCATCGTTTCGGGCAATGGTCTCAAACCCAAAACATAACGATAGGTATTTTCTTCTTCATTTTGAATTTGTAACAAGGCTTTTTCCGCCTTACTCATTCTTTGATTTAAAAAATTAAATTGTTCTAGCAAATGTTTGCGCTCAGCCTCTAAAAGTTTTTGTTGTTTTTGTTTTAAAACAAAAGAGGTTCCAAAGTAAAATACTGCTGTAACTACTAATACAAAAAGTAATTTCAGGAATATACTATTATAAAGCCGATGTTTGATATCCTTCTTTTTATATTCTAAATCAACATCTGCATATAATCTATACGAATGAGTTTGCATAATATTTTTGTTTAAAAACAGAACATTTTATCCAAAATTATCTTAGTGCAGACTAAATAATTTAAAAGCCTGACAATATAGAAATATGGTTTATTGGTATAAATATGTAATTAGCGTATTACATAAGTGCAGGATAATTTTGGTAACTCACTACAAGTTATATAACGTTCCGGTTTATTTTTTTAAATAGTTTTTTTACGATTAATGGGCGGCAAAAGTAAAAAAATTTAAAAACAGCCAATACTTTTTTACAAAAAAAATGCTTTTTTTAACACTTTTTAAGTAAATTTTAAGCAAACTTTACAAAAATAAACTTACTGACTATCAAATAAATACATCGATTAATAATTCTTTTAGTCTGACAACCAAATCATAAGAAAGGGAACCAAAACAAGTAGCGACACAATAGACAGTACTGAACTAAATCTCGTAAACAAAATAGTTTTTGTGGAAATACACAAGCGTTACAAATATAAAAGTTTAGTGTTTACCGGAGGTAAATATGTCTTTGTGCTTTAAGTACTCTTAAAAGTAATAGAAATTGGGTACTCAGTTTTTTTTTTGCAAAAGGCATAAGTTTTCAAGGCCTGATTTGGATAAAATATGCCTGAAAAAACATTAAACTATAGGCTAATGGACAAGCCATAACGAACTATATTGATTAATAAAAGACCGTTTTAATTCTTAATGGTAATTAATCTCAACTAACCAAATAATCTTTTGCTTCTTCAAGAGAATTGAAAGGTCTTAATGCATTGCTTCTGCCAAGCACCATATTATAGCCCATCAGAATAATTTTTTTCATGGGAGTAATGCCAACAACAGCTCTTTTTATAGCAAGTTTTGGAGTTTCGGCACCAACTTTTTTAAGTTCATCAGTAAACTTTTTTGTAGAATAAGCACCTGTAATATCTGTCAACTGCAAATAAGGTTTATTATCACTAATAACTATTGCCTGTGCTTTTCTAAGAACTGCAATCATTTCATCATCACCACTTGTTCCCTTATAATCTACAAATAAAATTTCTTTTCCTCGATGCATTATTTTTGTAACTCCTGCCATATCCATAATGTTTTGATTTATACAAATATACATTAATGAATATAAAAATCAAAAAAACACTGCTTTTACTTCTTGAATTTTTAACGAAATAGACTATTTTTACACCAATTTTAAAACTCAAAAGCTAAAATGTTTCATTTTATTAAAGAAATATACTTATTATTAGGACTTTCTGATATGAATGCAGAGATAGCAAAAAGTGCTACTCTACTTCTGCTGGTATTTATTTTAGCTATAATAATAAACTTTATAGTACGAAAAATTGTCATTCACAGCCTGCATAAAATAGCCGAAAAAACAAGTATTAAATACGATGACATTTTGTTAGAGCAAAAGGTATTTTTATACATTACTCATTTGGTTCCGGCTATTGTTATTCATCTATTGCTCAAATATGTATTTGACAAGAACATATCTTATAATTTTGACTATCAAGAAATTACAAACTTCATCGACAGTGTTCTCGAATTATACGTATATGTTATTATTTGGGCTGTTAGTTTTGCTTTTATCAATGCCTTACATGAAATATATAAAAACACAGAAATTGCAAAGCGAGTTGATATTAAAGGTTTTCTGCAACTAATCAAAGTGTTGATTTCCATAATTTTTATTATTCTGATTATATCGGTACTGATTGATAAAAAACCGGGGGCTGTACTTGCTGCGTTTGGGGCTGTAGCTGCTGTTTTAATATTTGTTTTCAAGGATGTTCTTCTTGGTTTTGTGGCAGGCGTACAAATCGCAGCTAATCAAATGGTCAAACCCGGTGATTGGATATCGATGCCGGACATGAATGCCGATGGAACAGTATTGGAAATCGGACTTACTACTTGCAAAATCCAAAACTGGGACAAAACCATTAGTACAGTGCCAACTTATATGCTGGTGAGTAAATCATTTGCAAACTGGCGCGGTATGGAAGAATCGGGAGGAAGGCGAATTAAACGTTCATTATATATTGATGCTAGCACCATTAAATTTTGTGATAAAAAAATGATTGAGCGCTTCAAAGAATTTCATTTATTGAAAACATATATTGAACAAAAAGAACTGGAAATTACTGAATATAATAAAAAACACAGCTTGGCAGAAGGTAATTCGGTAAATGCTCGACGAATTACAAACATTGGTACTTTCAGGAAATACATTGAACATTATTTAAAAGAACATCCAAAACTAAGAAAAGATATGACCATTTTGGTGCGACAATTACAAATTACACCAAACGGTCTTCCTTTGGAAATATATGTCTTTTCAGCAGATCAACGATGGATACAATATGAAGCTATTCAATCGGATATTTTTGATCATATTTTTGCCATTATACATGAATTTGATTTAAAACTATTTCAAAACCCTTCGGGTAATAATTTTGAAAAAGTATTTTCTTATCTTGCTAAATCTTAAATTATGAACATAAAAAACTTTAAATTTTTCCAATTTCTCGGTTGGTTCGGAAATATTATTTTAAGTATCGGTGTAATACCTCAGGTTTATCAAACCTGGACAACACATGATGTAAGCAGTTTTAACTTGTCATTTCTTTTAATGTGGGCATTTGGGGTTTTTTTTACTTTTATATATAT
>JALWNR010000389.1 GCA_027083715.1 Bacteroidales bacterium | reverse complement strand
GTCATCATTCTACCCAAAATATATTTTTCATATCAATCTGAAACAAAAATTGATGTTAAAGATTTTGAAAAAGAAATTGAGAACTTTGAAAATTCATTACAAACAGTTCAAGAACAATCTTATCAGAATCGTTTAGATAAATATATTGCAGAGCGATACGATACTATAGAGTTATTTTATTTTAATCCGAATACTACTACTAATAAGAGTTTCAAAAAACTGGGTTTAACCGATAAGCAAATAGTAACTATTAGGAATTATCTGAGTAAAGGAGGAAAATTTTATATTAAAGATGATTTCAGAAAAATATATGGTATCAGGCAAGTTCAGTACTTAAAACTAAAACCCTATCTTTTATTGGCAGACAGAATTCCAAAAGACAAAGAAAAAAACTCCGGTACTCAAAACTCAGATACCGATTCTTTGTTTTATTTTGACCCGAACACATTATCATCTGAAAATTGGGAAAAACTGGGTCTAACAAAAAAGCAAATCAATATAATTGAAAATTTCCGTAATAAAGGTGGTGTTTTTTATAAACCTGAGGATTTCAAAAAGATATATGGTATAAATGATGATATCTACAATAAGTTAGCACCTTATATAAAAATAGAATCAAAACATATCAGCTCAACTAAAATTGTTAAAACTCAGCTCATAGATATTAATACAGCCTCACATGAAGAACTGGTCGGAATAAAAGGTATTGGAGATTATCTTGCTAAAAACATTATTTGGTATAGAAAAAAATTAGGAGGATATATAAAAAAAGAGCAACTACTTGAAATTAAAAATTTCAGAGAAACATCTTTTGAACAAATTAAAACAAGTATTACAGTAGATGCTTCAAAAATTAAAAAAATAAATATTAATTTTGCAGAAATTAAGGATTTGGTAAAACATCCGTATTTAAATTATAATCAGGCAAAAGCAATTGTTAATTACCGAACTCAAAACGGAGCTTACCCAACAGTAAATGTATTAAAAGAAAAAAAAATACTACCCGAAGATACATATAAAAAAATAAAAGAATATTTAAGTATAAATTAATATCCTCTTAAAATCTGTAGATCCAGCTTACTATTTCCATCCTTATAGTACAATTTTATGTGAAAAATTCAACTGTTTTTATACCTTATATATTATATAGCACAAATTTTATTCAATAGGTTTGCGTATCTTATATAATTTGATTAAAATTACAGGAAAAAACCAAACCTAAATTTTAATCATGAATTTTGAACTTACCGAAGAACAAAGGATGATTCGGCAAACAGTCAGGGAATTTGCCGAACGAGAAATTAAACCTGTAGCCAAAGAATTAGACGAAAAAGCACAATTCTCAGTTGAATTAACAAAAAAAATGGGCGATTTAGGGCTTTTTGGCATGTACTTACCGGATAAATATGGTGGTCAAAACCTAGATACTTTATCATATATTATCGCGGTTGAAGAAATTGCCAGAATAGACAGTTCACAAGCTGCAACTTTAGCAGCACATAATTCGTTAGGAATTGGGCCGATATACTACTATGGTACAGAAGAGCAAAAAATGAAATATTTACCCCAATTATGTACCGGAAAAGCATTATGGGCATTTGGGCTAACAGAACCCAATGCAGGTTCCGATTCACGAGGAACCAAAACATTTGCTGTACAAGAAGGCGATAACTGGATTATTAATGGTTCTAAAATATTTATAACCAACGGGTCATCGCCAATTTCAATGGGAACAACTGTACAAACTATCAGTAAAATAGATGGACAAAAAAAAGAATTTACTACATTTATTGTAGAAAAAGATACCGAAGGTTTCACTCGGGTTCCTATGCATGGTAAAATGATGTGGCGAGCATCGGATACCTCAGAATTATATTTTGATAACTGTAAAGTTCCTGAAAAAAATATGCTTGGAAAGCGCGGACAAGGCTCAAAGATAATGCTCAGCACATTAGATAATGGAAGGTTATCTATTGGGGCTATGGGCTTAGGACTTGCGCAAGGAGCCTATGAAATGGCGCTTCAATATTCAAAAGAACGCAAACAATTTGGAAAAGCAATTAGCAAATTTCAAACAATTGCATTTTATTTAGTAGAAATGGCTACCCGTATTGAATTAGCACGAAACCTTTTATACAAAGCCTGTTGGTTAAAAGACAATAATAAACCATTTGCTAAAGAAGCAGCCATGTCTAAATGGTATTGCTCAGAAATTGCCAAAGAGGTAACCGATTTGGCAGTACAAATTCATGGAGGATATGGATTAATGAAAGACTATGCTATTGAACGATTCTATCGTGACCAACGACTACTCCAAATTGGAGAAGGTACTTCAGAAATTCAGAAACTGGTTATTTCGCGTTATTTACTCAATGAATAAGCTTTAATGCTAATGTGTAATATACTGGTTTTATGTAAAATATAAAATCATTTTAACTTTTTTAAAAATATGTTTAAAAAATATTTGATAATATAAAACGAATTTCTAATTTTGCAGACCAATTAAAATAAGAGAATTATAAACTTATTAAAAATTATTTTTATGATTATCATTCCGGTAAAAGAAGGAGAAAATATTGAAAGAGCACTTAAAAAATTCAAAAGAAAATTTGAAAAGACTGGTGTAATCAGAGAGTTACGTGCGAGACAAGCTTATAAAAAACCCTCTGTAAGAAGAAGAGAACTTATACAAAAAGCGCGGTATATCCAAAAATTACAAACAGAATCAGATAAAGCTTAAAAAATTACAAAATAATTGTTGTTTATTACAAAGTAATTTTATATCTTTAAATATAAGATTACTTTGTATTTTTTTGTGATTTTATACAACTAAGTTTCTTATTTTAAGAACTTTAGAACTTTTTATCTGACTTTTGAAATATGCACGTTGAAGCCTATTTAAAATATTTAAAATTTGAAAAAAGGTACTCGACGCACACAATATGTGCTTACACTAATGATTTGCACCAATTTACAAGCTTTGTGCAAAGCAATCCTCAGAAAGACAAACTTGATATAGCATTTGTAGATTTCCAATTAATACGTGATTGGATTATATATCTATACAATAAACAACTATCACCACAATCTATAAAAAGAAAAATATCGAGCTTAAAAAAATTCTATAATTTTCTTCTTAGAGAACAAATAATTGATAAAAATCCAATAGATAAAATAAGTTTACCCAAAACGGATAAAAAGCTTCCTGAATTTATTAAACAAAATGAAATTTCAATATTATTTGAAAAAATTCATTTTCCTAATACTTTTACAGGACAAAGAGACAAGTTAATACTAAACATACTTTATAGTACAGGAATTCGTTTATCTGAATTAATTAACCTGAAAGAACAAGATATAAACATAAAAGATCACACATTAAAAGTATTAGGGAAAAGAAACAGGGAAAGGATTGTCCCTTTTCCAAAAACATTAATTTCAAATATTGACAGTTACATTAAAATTAAAAAGGAAAAGCGCATAACAAACCCTTATTTATTGGTAACTAAAAAAGGAGCTAAGACCTACCCAAAACTAATTTATCGTACAGTAGTAAAATATCTGTCAGTGATTACAACGAATGAACATAAAAGTCCTCACACATTAAGGCATACTTATGCAACACATTTATTAAATAATGGTGCAGATTTAAATGCAATTAAAGAACTGTTAGGACATGCAAATTTGTCGGCAACACAAATATACACACACAACACATTTAAAAAACTAAATGAAATTTATAAACAAGCCCATCCAAGGGCATAAAATGAGGAGGTAAACTATGGATATTACGATTCATTCTATTCATTTCTCAGCAGATAAAAAGCTGGAAGAATTAATATCAAATAAAATAAATAAATTAAAACAGTTTGACAAAAGAATAATATCGGCAAATGTTTATTTAAGGCTGGCAAAAAGTCAGGATTTAGAGAACAAAATAACAGAAATAAAGTTAGAAATTCCGGGAACTGAATTGTTTGCCAAAAGGCAAACCAATTCTTTTGAAAAGTCCACAGATTCTGTAATAGAGGCTTTACGTAAACAGC
>JALWNR010000388.1 GCA_027083715.1 Bacteroidales bacterium | reverse complement strand
AAATCATGTATTCAAGTGCTATTGTTTATTGAATTTTTTCAATAGTCAATATATTTTTACAAAAATTTTACTTATACCTTTATTTTTTGAATTTTTTGGATATGTCTGTAATTCCATTTATTTTTATCCTAATAAACGGTAACTTTATATATTATGAGAAAATCTATTTATTTATTTTCAGTTTTTTTACTATTCGCATTTTTTGCATGTAATCAAAAAGATCAACATTTAATTTCTGAACAGCATTTTATTAACGAAAACTCTTTGTTTATTGTACAAAACTATGATAAGCAAGAATATATGGTAAGTATGCGTGATGGAATTAAATTATATACTGTAGTTTATTCGCCGAAAGATAAAAGCCAAAAATATCCTATTCTGTTTAAACGTACACCTTATAGTTGTCGTCCTTATGGTAAAGATAAAATGCCTGTTTCATTAGGTTCATCCATGAAACTTGCGCGTGATCTGTATATTTTTGTTTATCAGGATGTTCGTGGAAAATTTATGAGTGAGGGCAATTTTGTTGATATGCGTCCGATACATGATGTATATAAAGACTCTACCGATATAGATGAAAGTACAGATGCTTGGGACACTATTGATTGGTTAATTAAAAATATAGAAAATAACAACGGAAAGGTGGGAGTGTGGGGTAATTCCTATCCCGGATATTATGCTTCTTGTGCTTGTATCAATGCACATCCTGCCTTAGTAGCAGCAACACCCCAATGCCCTGTAACCGATTGGTTTTGGGATGATTTTCATCATAACGGAGCATTTTTCTTAACACACTATTTGCCTTTTGGCAGATTTTTCGGTCTTGAACGTCCTGAACCAATAAAAAAATGGCCGGAACCTGTTTTTCAGTTTACTTCGGCTGATGGTTATCGGTTTTATATGGAAAATGCAGTGCCTTTAAGCAAAATTAATGACCGTTTATTTCATCATCAAATTCCTTTTTGGGATTCGGTAATTGCTCATCCCGATTATGATTATTTTTGGCAAAATATGAGCCTGACACCGCATTTAAACAATATTAAACCTGCTGTTTTAATTGTTGGTGGCTGGTTTGATGCCGAAGATTTATACGGACCCTTTGCTCAATATGCTCAAATTGAAAAATCAACCCCCGAAAACAATACGCGTATTGTGATTGGACCCTGGAAACATGGCGGTTTTGCTCGTGGTGATGGTTCTGTTCTCGGTAATGTATTTTTCGGGAATAATCCGCCACCTTCCGATTATTATCGCGACAGCATTGAGTTTCCGTTTATAAGTTATTATTTGAAAGCTAAGGGTAAAGCCGCTTTACCTGATGCCTTGATGTTTGAAACCGGAAATAATATTTGGCGTAAATTTGATACCTGGCCTCCTGAAAATACAATACAAAAAACTTTATTTTTTCATGTAAACGGCTTATTATCAGAAGATAAACCTCTTGAACTTGATGCTTGTAACGAATTTATCAGCGATCCGGCAAAGCCTGTTCCTTATACCGAAGCAATTACTGTGCGTATGACGAAGGAATACATGACTGACGACCAGCGATTTGCAGCAAAGCGTCCTGATGTTTTAGTGTACCAAACAGATGCTTTAAATAAAGAGCTAACTATTGCCGGTAAAATACATGTAAAACTTTATGTATCAACAGATCAATCGGCAGCCGATTGGATAGTAAAATTAATTGATGTGTACCCTGATAATTTTGAAAATTTTGAGCATAATTCGCCCAATGTTGTTATGGCGGGTTATCAACAAATGGTGCGCAGTGAAGTTTTTAGAGGCAGGTACCGGAATTCCTTTGAAAAACCTGAGCCTTTTATTCCAAATAAAATAACTTTAATTGAGTTTGATTTATTAGATGTATTGCATACTTTCAAAAAAGGACATCAAATAATGATTCAAGTGCAAAGTACCTGGTTTCCTTTGGTAGATATTAATCCGCAAAAATATGTGGATAATATTTATTTGGCAAAAGAAGAAGATTTTGTGAAAGCCACGCACCGGATTTATTCGTCAAGTAATGAAGCTTCTAATATAGCGTTTTCAGTAATAACTAAGTAGCACCCTGTTTAGCTACGCTAAACAAAATGTATAGAAACACGGAAAATGCTGATTACGCAGATGCTCACAGATTTTTAATTTCAGAATATCTGTGTTAATCTGTAAAATCTGTGTTTCAGCTGTGTTAGCTAACAGTACATAACTCCACCGTTTTGTCTCATCAAATCAGCGGTAAGGCATGAATGAACCGGTAAAATACCTATTAAATCACCAATTTTAACAGATTTTATAAAATCAGGGGATACAGAAACAATACCATGTTCTTGTGATATACTGCTTACATACATTTGTTCATCAGGGATTTGCCATCCTGTTTTATTTAAAGTAACCATTTGACCAAATACTTTATTTCCTTGTTTATCAAGTGTATATTCTTTTGACAGATGTACTGCTCCGCCATAAACTAAAAGTTCTAAGCGTTCAGGGTAGATATCAACGACAGGGCATGCAAGTGCTACGGCTATTTTATCAAGGGTACACACAGCAATAAAATGTTGCATTAAATCATAATAAACAAAATTTCCCGGTCGAATTTCATCAATTTCTTGAAAATCATTTGAAAGTGTTGATGAGGGTGTATCGCCTATTGATAAAATTAAATGTGGAAAACTGGGTAAAAAATGATTTTTTAATTTAATAAGACGCTCTTTGCTTGATTGATAAATTTTTAAAACTTCATTTTTGTTTTTTGCATGATAGCTGTTGCCAAAATGTGAGAGAAATCCTTTAAAAGTAGTGCTTTTATTTTTATTGCATGTTTGGATTATTTGTTCTATTTCTTTAATCTTTTCGGGGATAATACCGGCTCTGCCATAGCCTGCATCAATTTTAATAAAATAGGAAATATTTTCTTTCATATTTGCTGCAAAATATTTTGCTGCAAGCACCGAGCTGATTAAAACATTTAGTTTTATTTTCTTTGTTAATTTTATGACATTATTTAACTCTCTGATATTTAATGGAAAAGCAATAGTAATATCGTCCCATCCGTTTTGTGCAAAATATTCTGCCATTTTTACGGATGATACCGTAATCTGTTTAACTCCATGTGAACGAAACCATTTACCGATTTCTGCTGATTGATGCGTTTTAAAATGTGGGCGAAATTGTAGATTGTACTTTTGAGCTTTTTTCACCATAAACTTAATGTTCCTATCTACTTTTTCTTTGTTTATCAATAAAGTAGGACTTTTTATTTCTGGAAAAATCATTTTTAATATTTTTGATATTTTTATTCGGCTAATTTAATAATTCTTTAATTAAAAATAATTTTGTATATTTCGCTATTATCATTTAACTAAAAATTAGCTATGAAAAAGATAATTTTATTCGGTCTATTGTCGGTAAGTTTATTTTACGCTTGTGATAAGGAAGAGGGAAATTCAGAACGTTTTAACAATTTAACAGGAATTACTTGGACAAGCGACAGTTTATTGGCTGACGGACAAGATGCAAGCGGACCCGGCGAGTTGCTAGAAAATTTTAAGGGAGATGCACGGTTTTATGAAAACGGAACCGGATATTTTGGTCAATATGACGGAACATGGGCTTTTAATAATCTGGAAACGCAACTTATTATTAACTCACCGGATTTATTGGCTGCACTTACTGTTAATATTGAAGAACTTACTTCAAGTTCGCTAAAGGTTACAACTCAATTTCCTTCGCCTGCAAATCCGGGTACTTATATTAATATACGTATGACTTTTATTCCTAAATAGTATTGGCTATGGTTTAGTATAGCGTCTATAATTTAAATTAGATTTTACGTCTTAATTAGCAGGTAATTAGATTAGTAATCCAGTTATGTAAAAAATATGCGTTATTTTAACCGCAATAATTCATGAAATTCTCTTTATGCAGATACGAGGCACCAAGTTCCGCCGACATATCCTTATATTTTTTACAAGCATAGCTTGTAAAGAGAAAAGTTCAAGGAACTCGTAACGAAGTAGATGCGTGAAGAGAATTTCAAGTACACCCAACC
>JALWNR010000387.1 GCA_027083715.1 Bacteroidales bacterium | reverse complement strand
ATATTATAGTAGACTTTCAATTTCTTCAATTTTATTTTTCTTATAGGAAGGAACTCTGATTCTCTATCTTTATTTTTATCGTAATTTTACATAATCCTTGAGCTACCATGTCTTTTGTTTTGTACGATGATTAGAATTGCTGATAGGTAAGAATGGACAAGCTAACCGCAATAATTCATGAAATTCTCCTTATGCAGATACGAGGCACCGAGTTCCGCCGACATATCTTTATATTTTTCACAAGCTACGCTTGTAAAGAGAAAAGTTCAAGGAACTCGTAACGAAGTAGATGCGTGAAGAGAATTTCAAGCACACCCAACCTTTAGCTTCATGAGCCGAAGGCGAATAAATTTGGGTGGTTTTACTTTGTTGTGAAAGTTATTTAACATTTTAACACACAGGAACTTACAATACAAATATGCTAAGAGCGGTGAATTTTGCGGGCTAATTTTTAGTTTTCCGTATTTAATAATGAGCTTGCTTGAATACATTTCTTAAAAAAAATGTAACTTTATGCAGCATTAGAAAAATTCTTGCGTCATTAGATTAGAAATACAAGTTGGAACATTATAAAAATATTCACATACAATTAATTAAAGCCTGTAAAAAAGGTAATCGTAAAGCACAAACTAAGTTGTATTCATTGTATTCAAAAGCGATGTTTAATACAGCATACCGGATACTAAATAATGTGCACGAAGCTGAAGATGCTATGCAAGAAGCATTTATTAAAGCATTCAATAAGCTAGATACCTATTCTGAAACGGTGAGTTTTGGAGCTTGGTTAAAAAAAATTGTAGTAAATACATCTTTAGATGTATTGCGCAAACAAAAAGAGTTTTTTGAAAACATTGACCAATATCCTGATATTCAGGATGATGAACAGTGCCTTAATGAAAGAGAAATCACTTTTGAAGCATTAAAAATACGTAAAGCAATTATGCAATTACCTGTAGGTTACAGAATAATTTTATCACTTTACCTTTTGGAAGGATATGATCATGATGAAATTTCAGGAATTTTAGGGATTACAGCTTCAACATCAAGATCTCAATTGACAAGAGCTAAAAAAAAACTTTTAAATATTTTGCAATCACATGAAGCTTTTTAAAGTTTTTAATAATGAGTAGTTTAGAAAAATTCATAAAGAATAATAAAGAACAAATCAGTTCTTTTGATTTACCGGATGGGCATTTAGATCGATTTAAAAAAAAATTAAATAAGAAAAAGCCCATTAGTAAAACATATTGGTATTCTTTGGCAGCTGCAATCGCTCTTTTACTATCTTTGTCTGTTTTTATACGTTATGAGCAGTCGCAAACAAAAGAAATTGTAAATACCGAACGCTTAATAAGTTTGGGTGATGTTTCACCGCAATATAAAGAGGTCGAAGAGTTTTATCGTCAGGATTTATACCGTAAAATAAATGAATTTCAACAATTAAATTGCAAGATTAATCCGGAACAAAAAGAAATGATTGACGATGAATTACAGCAATTAGACAAAGTATATCAATCATTACGGGAGGAATTGAAGCAAAATAGGAGTGATGAACGAATAATTAATGCAATGATTAATAATTATCAGTATAAAATTGAATTTCTTGAATTGGTAATTGAGCAAATTAAAGAAAATTGTTAAAAAGCAAACTTTAAATTGTCTGTCGGTAGGCGAAAAGATCTTTTAAACATAAAATTTAATATCAGGTAACTTTTAAAATATATAAAAATGGAAAGAGGGAAATTAAAATTATTATTGTTATTTACTTTTTTGTTCATTGGCATTTGGGGATATGCCGAAGATTTTACAAAAATGTTTCATAAACAATATAAAGCCGATAAAAATACAACAATGCAATTGGTGAATAAATACGGTGATATGAAAATTATTAACTGGGATAAAAATAGTATTGATATTACCGTTACTATTACCGTTAAAACTTCAAGCGAATCGAAAGCTGAGAGTACATTTCGTAAAATTGATATAGATTTTAGTGAGAGTGGGAATATCGTTTCTGCTATCACAAGTTTGAATGAATCTATAAGAAATACATCGTTTAAAATTGATTATTTTGTAAAAATACCGGCATATATAAATGTGGATTTATCTAATAAATATGGAGATTTGTTTTTAAACGAAGTAAACGGACATGCTAATATTTCGGTAAAATACGGAAATTTTACCATTAACAAATTAGGGCGCGGAAACAAAAAACCCCTTAATTATATTTATGTAGCATATTCTGATACTTATTGTGATATTGATCAGGCAAACTGGTTAAAAATGGAAGTTGCTTATTCAAAAATTGCCATAGAAACGGCACAGGCATTAATGATTGCCAGCAAATATTCTGCTGTTAAAATAAAAAAAGTAAAGTCTATTGTGGCAGAGTCAAAATATGATCATCCTTTTAAAGTGGGAGCAGTGCGCAACTTTATTTGTACAGGAGGATATTCAAGCTTTGAAATATCAAAATTATACAATAAGTTAGATTTAACGGTAAAATACGGTAATTTGGATTTGTATAAAGTTGATCCTGATTTTGAGTTTATAAAAATTGATCAACGCTACGGAAAATCAAACCTTCATTTGCCTGCAAACATAAGTTATCAATTAGAAGCTCAGGCTGCATATGGATCTGTTAAATATCCTAAAGGATATAAACTTAATAAAATAATTGATGGGACAGAATCGCGGGTTTGGGGAGCTGTTGGTGCAAATAAAGAAACGAAAGCAAAAGTAGAGATAAGCAGTAGGTACGGAAACGTACAAATTATAGAGGATTAGTTTTTTAATATTGGGGGTACAAGTTGAAATTTTGTAAGCCCCAAATCTAAATTTATATTCTCACCCCAATTTTAAATGCCAAAAACTGCATTTTGTTTGATGAGCTATTTCCCAGACTGGGGAAACGTGCATAACTGTATTCAATTTTAGCAAATAAATAATTTTTATTTCTAAAATGTCGGTTTATTCCAAACTCAAATCTGGTTTGATGTCCAAATACGCTACCTTCCGTATTTTCAATACGTAGTTGATTTAACAAAAGACCATAAGCCAAAAAAGGAGTGTATTTTTTATTCCTTCCTATTTCATGCCGAACAATCCATCCATAAAAGAGTGTTGTACTATAAAAATCATTTTCGGTATCAGGTAATGAGTAGTTATAACCCAAAGGGACACCAAAATAAACAGCGCTTTTTTTGTGGAAACCGGAAACTTTCCATGCAACTTCAGCTTCTATATTGTAGCCATTGTTTGCATTATTTGTAAAATCTGATGTCAAATTTCTTTGATAACCTACGGTAAAACTATATTGTTTGGGTGATTTTTCCATTAATGTATCTTGTGCTGATAAGAAAAAACCGTTTAAAAAAAGAAAAATAATAATGATTAACCTATTCATATTTTTACATTTTAATGAGCTTGCAAATGTAAAAATATTTTACAGCTCTTATAAGCCTTATTTAGAATAAATAAGAAAAAAGGGCTGCAAAGTAAATTGTAGCCCTCTTTCATAGTTTTGTGTGTAAAATTATCCTAACAAATATTTCTCAATCCCTTTTACGGCTTTAAAACCATCGGCAATAGCACTAATTGCATCAGCCGTGCGGTTAACAGCATCGCCACCTGCAAAAATTTTCGGATCATCAGTTTGTTTGGTCTCGTGATTAACCACAAATCTGCCGCGCTCAAAATTAATTTTACTCTTAATTTCTTCGGGGAAGAATGAGTAATCCGCTTCCTGACCGATGGCTGCAATAACAGTACTGCACTCAATATCTGTTTCGCTTCCTTCAATCTGTTGCGGACGCGGGCGACCACCTTTTGGATCCGGTACCATTTCTGCCTTGGCATAGCGGAATGCTTTTACTTTACCGTTTTTATCGCCAAGCACTTCAATAGGAATACCTTGCGGGATGATGTTTACACCTTCATCCTCAGCTCCTTCAATTTCTTCCCAGTCAGCAGGCATATCCTGAACACGACGACGATAAACAATATCTACGTCAGCACCTAATCGTTTGGCTACACGGGCTGCATCAATAGCCACATTTCCACCTCCAACAACAACTACATGTTTACCTATATCCACTGTTCCGCCTTCGTTAATAATTTCAAGGAATTTAACCGCTTGCATTGAACCATTAAGATCTTCGCCTTTCATGCCCAATGTCCAAGGTTTTTCAAATCCGATACCGATAAATACCGCATCGTATTGATTATAAATTTCCTCAAACTGAATATCTTTTCCTACACGGGTATTGAAATTGATTTTTACACCAATTTTTTGCAAGTATTCTACTTGTTTGTTGATGCTTTCGTAAGGTAAGCGATATTTCGGGATACCGTAGAAAGTCATACCGCCACCATGCGATTTAGCTTCGTAAATGGTTACGTCAAATCCGCGTAAAGCAAGATAATATCCGGCAGTTAAACCCGAAGGTCCTGCACCGATAATCCCTACTTTTTTACCGTTGGGTTCTTCAATTTTCGGATTTACGATTTCTTTAATCATATCTGCAGTTTTTGCCTGCTCCGTAGCATAGCGTTTCAACCAACGGATAGCTACAGGCTCTCCACGTACGGCAATAGCACAAACATCCTCGCAACGGCGGGTACAAACCTTACCACACATCTCCGGCAACGGGTTATTGTCGTAAATAATACGGATTGCTTCTTCGTTTTCGCCGCGTGCAATGGCATTTATGTATTCGGGTATGTGCATATGATCAGGACAAACCTCGGTACACAACGAACAACTGATACAACGTTGCGCCTCGGCACGTGCTTCTTCATCATTATATCCGAGCACAACTTCGGCAAATGATTCGATACGCTCCATACCATCCATTTCGCGCATCGGAACACGCTGATACATGCTTAATGATGTATCCACATCACTATGGAACGATATTTTTTCTTCGGCATCAGGATTGCTTTTTCCCGGTGTCCAAAGAAAACTATCTGCATCGTCTGTAACATAAATAAAATCTTTGGTCAGGTTTAAAGAACCTGTCGGACAAACCTCAACGCAAAGTGCACACCAACAGCACCTTCCGTTATCCACCCGTGGACGTAAACCTGAATCTCCTTTACTTCCTTCAATGCCTTCGATATGTATCATATCAATGGCTTCGTTCATACAAATTGTAGAACAGTTTCCGCAACCGATACATTGATCCAATTTATTGTAGTGCAATCCGCGATAACGATCGGCTGCCTCTTTAGTATAAGTTAATGTATGCGGCTTTCTACCGAACTGTTGCAATCCGGTCAGCGGTGATAATAATCCTTTTAAATCAAAAAAGCCCATGCTTTTATATTTTTAGATTTTTTATACTTTAATATGAAAAGTTAAATTATTTAAATTAGTTTTTCGTGTCAAAAAAAATCAATCATTGAACAATTTAACCGTTGAACACTATATTACCTTTCCATTTCCGGCGGGCAAGTCCCCAAGCTGTTCATAATAAATGAAACATCGGCAATATTTTCACCAACCAACAAGTTTTCCAGTAAGGAAATACCATGAACATAAGCCGGTCCTTTTACATGAACCCTGCGTGGTTTGTCCGAGCCATCGCTAACCATATAATAGCCAAACTCACCCCGGGCAGACTCGGTTTTTACATACGCATCCCCCTTAGGCACAATCCATTTCATCGGATTCGGAACTTTATTGTACACCTCTCCGGTAGGCATTTTTTCGATTACCTGACGAATAATTTTTATGGATTCTCTGATTTCAAAGCGGCGTACTAAAGCCCTTGCCCAAACATCACTTTGTCCTTCAATTTTCGGCACTTCAAAATCCAATTTGTCATATACTTCATACGGGTCGTCTTTACGCACATCCGACTGAATGCCGCAACCGCGCAAGGGTGGTCCTACAACGCCCCATTCAATAGCTTTGGCAGGGTCAATAATACCTACACCTTGTGCACGTTTTTGGAAAATACTGTTTTCAAACATCAGTTTATCGTATTCATCCAAACGTTTTTCCAGATAATCCATCGTTTTCAATACTTTATCGGCAAAACCTTCGGGTAAATCTCTGCGTACACCTCCTGGCCAAATATACATGTGATACACACGACCTCCGGTAAGTTCCTCAAACAAATCAAGGATGTAGTTACGGTCGCCCACAGACCACTGTCCCATAGTATAAAGTCCTGCAGAACCGTTTTGCCCGCCATACCACAATAAATATGAGGCAATGCGTGCCAATTCAAGTACCATTACACGGATGTATTTAGCTCTTTCGGGCACTTCTCTGCCTTCGATTTCTTCAACGGCACGCGAATAGTTTTCTTCGTTCGGGTCGGGTTCCGGCACACAAATACGACACACAATGGTGAAACTTTGCAGCCAGTTACGGCGTTCCATCAATTTTTCAAATCCGCGGTGCAAGTATCCGATATGCGTTTCGGCTTTCATTACCGTATCGCCTTTTACCTGCAGTTTTATCATCATATTTCCGGTAATTCCGGGATGTTGCGGTCCTAAATATATGGTTGTTGTTTCTTCTCTCATTTTCTTGAAAATTTCTTAGCAAATTCAGGAATTTCTTCGCCACTGCGATTTGCAATGGTCTCTCTAACATCTTGTGCATCTTCTCTGCCCGGACGGTGGAAGAAATGATCATCAACATATTCTTTGGTTTTAAAATCACGGCGCATTGGCGGCATACCTTGCCAGTCTTCCAAAATAAACTCTTTGGCAGCTATCAGTCCGGGAAATTCGATACCGTACATTTCTCTTAATTCTCTTTCGTAAGTATTGGCTTGTCGCCAGATATAGTCAATGTTTGGCAATGTTGCGTTATCTCTGTCCGTTCTGACTTTTATCAGTAAATTGATTTTTTCTTCGGGATTCCAAAGAATATAAATTACTTCAAACTCACCTTCTTCCAGCCAGTCCACACAACTCATGTGCGAGAAATGAATGTATCCCAATTTATCTTTGGCAAAAAGTAATACCGAAGGTATTATGTCATTGCTTTTCAACACGGCTTCTACTCTGCGCTCACGCACCACTTTTGCATCCAAACGTGTAAAGTCTGAACTCAGGATGTCTGCCAGTTGTTGTTCTTTCTCTAAATTTATATTATCCATAGCTCTAATTTTACCAGTTATAATCAGGCATTTGCCAATTTACAATTACTTTTTTCTGATTTTCACGATACCAGTCAAGATTTTCCTGATAATGTTTCCAACCTTCTGCTTTCCCAGCCTGAATTAATTCTTTCAGCTTGTCAAATCCTGCAAGTACAGCTTCCGGACGCGGCATACAACCGTTAATGTACACATCAACAGGTAAGTATTTATCCAAAACATTAATGGTATTGTAAGAATCCCAATACATGCCGCCGTTAATAGTGCAGGAACCAAAACCAATTACATATTTTGGCGATTGCATTTGTTCGTATGCGCGAATAACCCTTTTTAATGTTTTGGTTGCCAGATATCCGGTAATCAGCAGTACATCAGCTTGTCGTGGTGTAGCTGCTCCACGGATTCCGTAGCGTTCCGCATCATATCTTGATGTCATTGTCGGAGGTATTTCAATAGCCCCACAGCCCGTTCCGTAAGCAAGAATAAACAATGATTGTTTTCTTGCATATTCTTTTATAATATCAACAATCTTTTGCGAATGTTTATCGTTAATGTTCATCATTCTCTTTCAAATTTAAAGTGATGCTTGAATTAATGCAATAATTCCGAATAAAACAGGCCAGCCCCAGAAAAAACGAACGGCTTGTTCTGTTCTGAAACGCGGACTAACCGCTCCCCACAAAACCGGATACATGTATAAAATGAAGGTTTTGATAACTAATTCAACCAAATTATTTGCACCTCCGAAAAATATATCTACGTAAAGAGTAAGTTTAACAAAGGCAAATATAGAACCTGAGGTCATCATGGTAGAAAGATATTTTCCACCAAACTCGGATACAGGTCCTGATGCCAGCTCGGCAGGTGCTCCTACAATGTCAAAAGGTGAGTACCTGAACATTCCGGGCATTGCCAAAAGAGCCGCCAATGTTGCAAAAGGTGAGCTAAATGCCAGCCACGTGCCTTGTTGCTCGGCTGCTGCCATTAATCCGGTTATGGAAGTAGTTTTATATTGTATCATTAGTGCTACTAAAGCCATTACCCAAGGTACTTCAAAACCTACCATTTGTGTTAATCCACGCGAAACACCAATCGCAGAGTTCGGGTTTCCCGTTTGTCCTGCTCCAAGAGCCATTCCTAAGGAGCCAATTACCATCAGGTACAAAAGAAAAATTAAGTCTCCGTGAAAATTCAGGTTTGGAAACCATGAATTGTACCAACTATCACCTCCTGTATTTAAAACCGGTATGAATAAAACGGTGGTAACAGACATTCCTATCAGCCACAAAGGAGCTACATGCTGCATAAAACCATGATTAATGTTTGAAACTTTAAACAATAGTTTTGCATTGTCTATAAAATTCTGATACCACGGTGGTCCAATACGATTTTGAATACGTGCAATCACTTTACGCGATAAACCGCCGTAAGTCATTCCTACTGTAAAAGCAAGTATAACTGTTGCTATGGCACCGAGTATTTTTATTAAGATATCATCCATTTTTATGTTAATTATAATTTTTTACTTCTAATTATTTTTTGAGATTTGGCAAAACTTAAAAATTTGCTAAATCTAATATCTTATATTCCGAAAATTCTTCCGCTTAATAATATTAATGCTACCAGAAAGACAACAACATATAAAGCATAAGTTTGTCCGTTTCCCGTATATATTCTTCGCATAAAGTTAAACAGTGCTTCCAAACCTTTACCAAACTCATTGTAATAAACATCCAGCTTGTGTTTTAATAAGGGTGATAAAACACGCTCAAAAGGCTTATAAAAATCCAAAGAATAATTTAAATTGTCTTCCGGTTTTGGAATTTCACCTGCGGTATGAATATCTTTTGTTGATAATTTATGTTTTGTTCCTTTTCGTGCAATTAAGGTAATGTAAACCAAGCCAAGTAAGAATACAGTACCAAATGTAATACTAACATAAGTCAGATTTACACTGTCGCCCCACATATTGTACAATACAGACATATGCCACGGCACTCCCTGAAAACCAAGTTCTGCCATTCCTGCTGCAATAGGTTTAAAAATAATTCCGGGGAAAGTACCCATCAGTACTAAAAACAAAGACAATAAAATCATCGGAACAACCATTACGGCAGGAGCTTCTTTTATATGAGCAGTTTCTTCTTCCTGTTGTCCCAAAAACAAGCCAAACAAGAAACGAAACGAATAAAGAAATGCCGCAGTACTTGAAATAAAAATCAGAATAACCAAAAACATGTGTTCGCTGTTAATGGCAGCTTCGTAAAGCATCCATTTCCCGACAAATCCCCCAACGGGCGGAATGCCTGCCAAAGCGATAATTGCTACCAGTGCAGCAAAAAATGTCCAGGGCATATTTTTAATTAAACCGGATATTTTGGTCATATCCGTAGTGCCTGCTTGGCGTTCTACAGCCCCAACAGCCATAAATAAAGTGCCTTTGAATGCACCGTGCAATATAGCCAGATAAATTCCGGCAAAAACACTCAGTTCTGTCCCTAAACCGATACCGGCAACAATATATCCCAATTGCGCAACCGATGAATAAGCCAGTAATTTTTTTGCATCATTCTGAAAAACAGCACGAAAAGTAGCCATTACTGCTGTTATAGCACCCAACCATGCAAGATAAATACCCACTTGTGAAAAATCTGAATGGCTGTATAAATTCAGCAATACCAAACCAATACCGTAAACACCCATTTTTGAAAGTCCGCCGGAAAAAACAGCGGTAAACGAAGTAGGTGTATTCGTATAAGCTCCGGGAGCCCATACATGTAAAGGCATAACTGCACTTTTAACCGCAAAACCGATTAAAAGCAATATTCCGGTCAGCCATTGGTCTGCTGCATTCATGTTTCCGAAATTTTGAATTACGGTAGCAATATCAAACGAATGCATTTCTCTGTTCAGAATAACAATTGCCATAAACATAGAATAAGCACCAACTGCACTAAAAATCATGTATTTGATACCTGTGTGTTCAACATCTTTACCACGGTAAATTACCAATAAGTAAGATGCCCAAGTCATAATTTCCCAAAAAATGAATAAAGAAACCAAATCGCGGCTCATTAAAATACCCATCATTCCGAATATACTGAAAATGAAACTAAAATAGAAAGTTCCTAAACGTAATCGGCTTTTCATATATCCGGTGGAATAGATTAATGACAGTGGCGAAAGCACCATGATTAACAGAGCAAACACCCAACTGTAATGGTTAAAGCCTAGTGCCAGTTCAAAACCACCAAGCGAAAATGAAAAACTTTCGCCAACAGCTACCTGTGTAAAGAAATAAACGGGCGAAGCAATTGCAACCAGCCAAACTACAGCTTGTCCGAAAGCATGTTTTGACAAGAATGCAAAATAGCTTAATAAAGCACCTCCTCCCAGTATAAATAGTAATATTATTAAAGAGTTCATATTTTACTAATTAAGAGTTTGACTGAATAAATCAGGAATTATCTTTTGTATATAATCTGCCTTGTCGGCAAGGTCTGTAGCCGCATTGTGCAATAATCCGGTAATAAAATCAGGATGAACACCTACGGCAATAATTACTAATGCTAAAACAATCATGGTAACTACCGAATTCCATGTTGGTTTTCGTACTTTTATTTCTTTGTGTGCTTTGCGGAAATACAAACGTCCCAATACACGGAAATAATAAATAATTTCAATTACACTCACTGCCAAAACCGTTGCCAAAACAAATTCCATATGACTGTTGGCAGTGGCAATCAAAAGAGATAACTTAGACCAAAATCCTGAAAAAGGCGGTAGACCGACAATTGCAAAAGCACCCAAACCAAAAAGTAAAGAGGTGAGGGGCAATAGCTTACCAAAGCCGTCTAAATCACTGATTTTTTTACGCGATGTGTAATACACAAGGTATGCCGATGCAAGGAAAAGCAAAGATTTAATCACTGCGTGATTAAACATAATAAACAGTCCTGCATAAATACCTTCCTTAGTACCCAGTCCAAAAGCTATCATAATCAATCCCATTTGCCCCATACTTGAATAAGCAAGCATCCGGCGCAGATTTTCCTGACGCATAGCCACCAACTCCGAGACAACCATCGTGATTAAGCCCATTACCAGTAATAATTCAAAACCGCCGTGATCGCCTAAATCAAAAATGGTATAACTTACTCTGATTAAAGCATAAATACCTGCTTTTGCCAAAATTCCCGCAAAAGATGCTGCAATAGGTCCCGGTGCTTGTGAGTAGGCATCCGGTGCCCAGCCATTAAGCGGGAACATTTCTGCCTCAATACCCAAAGCTACAAAAAAGAGTAAAAACGAGGTTATTTTTGCATGCATCGGCACTTGTGGCATCAGCAAGGCAAGGTGCGCCATGTTTAATGTTCCCGTGTAGGTATATAAAATGGCAATACCCAAAAGCAACATTATGGACGAAAACGAGCCAATCAATAAAAATTTAAAAGCGGCTTCTGCACCATCGCGCCCTTTGTAAAATGCGGTTAAAGCATATGCCGAAAGTGATGTGATTTCAATAAATACGAACATATTGAAAATATCGCCCGTAAGTACCACACCTATTGATCCTGCCGTAAGCAACATAAAAAGTATGAAATACTTTTGTGCATCGTCAAACTCAACTTTTTTAAATCCGAAACTGTATAACCAGATAAAAAATGCAAGAATTGAAATCAAACTTGCGATAAATCCGCTGAATGAAGTGAACACCAAATTAATTCCCCAAGGGGCTTTCCATCCGGCAATCATGGCAATAATCGGTTTTTCGGGACTAACTTGTTGCATGAGCACAACAGACATAATTGCCAGATATGCCAATACCAAACCCGGAACAATCCGTACCAAAGGCTTCCATAATTTTGCCAAAAGCGGAACTAGAAAAGCCGTAAACAGCGGTAATGCTATGTATAAAATAGGATTTGCTACCATTTCAATGTTTTTATTTCGTCAATTTTAATCGTATTGTGTTTTCTGTATAAGCGAATTACCAGAGACAAAGCTACTGCTGTAACTCCAAATCCGATAACAATAGCCGTAAGTACCAGTGCTTGTGGTACAGGGTCAACCATGAGCACATCTTTCCCTGCAACTGCAGGCGAAAATATAGGTGCTGTTCCTCCTTTTATATAGCCCAGGGCTACCAAAAGTAAATTAAATCCTGAATCCATTATCGACAAGCCAATTACTATCTTAATCAGGTTTTTTTTGGTTAAAACCGCATAAATACCGATTAACATTACTAAAATGGCACTGCCGTAAACAGAATATGTTAATATTTGATTCATTGTCATCATTTTTTAATCAATATCTCCTGTTTCACGAATATTTATTAATGTATCGAGAATACCGGTAAGTTCGGCACCCACTTTAAAGCCTACGGCTATATAAACCAGAGCAATTACCCCTCCGCTGAGTAAGTCGTTTAAGCTCCCCACATTCAGGAAATTTTCCAAAAAAGAATTATGAGGACCTAATATCATACCCAATAAACCAATTGTTACAAAACTTAAACCGGCTAAGGACTCTATCCATGTAACATACTTATGTTCTACTTTGAACTGACGGTAGGAAATCAGCAAAAGCAAAAAGCCTGTGGCGATAATTGCTCCTCCTTGAAAACCACCTCCGGGAGTTAAATGACCGTGAATAAATACATAAGCACCCAAAATCATAATCGCAGGAAACAGTAATTTACCTGCTGCTTGTACAATGCGACTTGCCTGTGGCGATTTTCGCTGTGGGTTCAAACCGGTATGTTTTGAACGGCGACGGAATAAAATGGTACCCATTGCGGTAGCTGCCAAAAATAAAACCGTTACTTCGCCCAAAGTATCAAAGCCTCTAAAACTTACAACTATAGCAGTTACTGTATTTGCTACTTGTAAATCATCGGGCGAATGTTCTAAAAAATAACTGCTGATTCCCTCTCTTTTTTTCCCAAATTCAATATCTGAAAAAGTATTCATCAAGCTATATCCTAAAACCAGCAGCAATGATATTATAACTAATTTTTTCATAATCTATATTATTAGTCTTCTTCGTATCTTTTAGTATTTCGAACTGCAATTACAAAAACAATAGTACTCAAAGCTACTCCTATTGCAGCTTCGGTTAATGCCACATCCGGGGCATGCAGTAAATAAAAAATCACTGAAAGTGCCAAACTAATAAGCGAAGTACCGATTGTTGCAAATATCAAATCTTTTGTAATTATTGCGTAAATAGCAGCTCCAATCATTAGTATTAATGAAAAGAACAGGAGCAGTAATGTTAAAATATCCATAATTATTCCTCCTCGTTTTTAGTTTCGTCTTCTTTCACTACTTCTTCATAAGCATCAATGGTGTCCGTTAAGGGTTTTTGATGCGTTTTGTATGCTCCGCGTGCCAGTGCATGAGAACTAATCGGGTTGGATATTGCAATAAAAATAATGATAATCAATGTTTTAAAAAACCATTCGGGTTGCATTAATCCAACTCCCAATATCAGGCTCATTGCGCCAAGAGTACTGGATTTTGTACCTGCTTGTAAACGGGTATAAAAATCGGGCATACGAAATATCCCAAAAGCACCCAGAAACAAGAATACGGCACCGAGCGATACAAAAAAGTATCCGAGATAAAGCAATACTGTTTCCATATTATATTCCTCCTTCTAAATAGCGTGCAATAGTCAGCACACCGATAAATCCTAATACCGCATAAATCAACGAAACATCAATATAGATAAATCGCTGAAACACAAAACCCATAAATATCAGTGTAGCAACCACTATGGTTGATAAATTATCTAGTGCTACTACACGGTCTGCCGTTGTGGGTCCTTTAATAAATCTGATGACGGCAAAAACGCCTGCCAGCATGATTATTCCCATGATGATGATAAAAAATACGTTCATAGCTTTTTATTCGTAAATTTTTAATAAAATTTTTTCAAAACTTTCTGCTATTTCTTTATATACACTTTCTTCATCGGTTGCTGAAACTTCCAACCAATGGATATAATACCGGTTTTCTACTATATCAACAGTGAAAGTTCCCGGTGTTAGTGTAATACTATTTGCTAAAACCATTTTTGCAAAATCTGATTTTAAATTGGTTTCAAATTCTACAATTCCCGGATTAATTGGGAGTTTTGGCGATAATACAATTTTTGCCACATGAAAGTTTGCTTTAATTAATGCTGCGATGAACACAAAAAAGTATTGAATCAGATACAAGACTTTTCGGGGTGTAAATACACTTAATCCGGTTCCCGTAAAAAAACGAAACGAGAGTAAAGCTACAATCATACTGACAAACATCCCTGTAACTACTTCTTCCGTGGCAAGCGTAGATGTAAAAGCCAGCCATACGATAAAAAGAATTATCCAGGTGTATATCAGTTTACTGATGTTTGATACATTTTCCATTACTATATATTTTTATAATAAAAATTCTTTGAGCTGTCAGGACTTGAAAAAACCCTTTTTCTTTATTAAAAACTCTGCTAATTCAAATATCATGAGCTGTGTATTTATTATGCATCACAAACTCAAATGTTATTTAGCTTATCAAGCTTTATTCAGAGTATTTCATCTTTATATCTAGATAGATGGATGTTTTGGCGAAAAAAATAAGGCGGTTTTATTCCGCCTTTTGTTCTGATATTATAATGTAGATTCTTTTTCGCCGAAATAACGCATAAATTGAACACGTTCATAATGCGCTCCGTTTTCATTTTTAGCCTGACTCATTTTGGCTCTAAATTGGTCTATGTTCAGATAATTATGTCTGTCCATCCAATTTTCAAGTTCTTTAAGCATGGTTTGGATGTATTCAGCTCCATTTTTATAGATTGTAGAAGCCACTTGCACTGCTTTTGCACCGGCTAATAACATTTTAATAACATCTTTGCCATCATGTATTCCGGTAGTCGCTGCCAAATCACAGGAAACTTTTTCTGCCATAATTGAAATCCAACGTAAAGGCATAACCTGATCGCTTTGAGCACTGAAAATATGAGATGAGGTAATTTTCATTTCTTCAATATCAAAATCAGGACTGTAAAAACGGTTAAAGAGTACAATGCCTTTTAAGTTTGTTTCTGAGAGCTTTTTAATGGTTTGTGCCAGATTAGAAAAATAATGACTCATTTTTAAAGCTACCGGAATAGAAACTTCATTGTTGATTTTTTCGACAATGTCAAAATATACTTTTTCATTTTCTGCACTTGAGCGTTCAGCATCCGAAGGCAGAATAAAAGCGTTCAACTCAATGGCATCTGCACCTGCTTCTTCAATTTTTTTGGCAAAATAAGTCCATTCATGTGCTGAAACGCAGTTTATACTGGCAATAACAGGAATTGAAACAGCTGCTTTTGCATCTTTAATTAATTGCAGGTATTTGCTGACGTTTTCTTCTTTGATTTTGTAATCATAGTAGTCAAAATACTCATAATCACTTTCAAATTGATCCATTTGATTCATCATGTGATCATATTCCAACATGATTTCTTCCTCAAATATGGATTTCAGAACAACAGCACCTGCTCCGTTTGCTTCAAGTTTTTTAATGTTGTCTACATTAGCTGTTAAACCTGAGCTGGCTATTATTATGGGATTTTTCAGGCTTAATCCCATATACCTTGTTGTTAAATCTACCATTTTATCAGATTTTATTAATTTTTCTTTATTTTTTCCATCAAATAATTATGAATTCCTGCTGCGGCTTTTCGTCCATCGCCCATGGCAAGAATTACTGTTGCATTACCACGATCACTTTCAT
>JALWNR010000386.1 GCA_027083715.1 Bacteroidales bacterium | reverse complement strand
TCTCCGTCAGCTGTTACCGGTAGTCCGTTTTCAAAGCTTTTACGGGTATCTTTAAGAATATCTTCCGAAATGTATCCTAAATTAAAATATAAATCACCTCCGGGGTTATTGGCTTGGGTTTCCAAAAAAGGATCCATCAACCAAAACTCAATAAATTCAATATTAGAAGCCTCAAAATCATTGGTTTGTAATTGTCGCATAATACCTCCCCACCGTGATTGGGGATTTAATAAATTACCATTTTCATCCATTCCTGATGAAATTCCCGGAACACCTGCAACATCATAATTATAAGGTCCTTTTTCGTTAGGGTAAAAAGCAATGTTGGTAACACTTAAAATAGTTGGATAACCGGTATAACTTTCTTTATTTGGAAAAATTTCCTTTTCGGGAATTTCTCTCACCAAATTACTCAATTGATCTTGACGGGTAATATTAGGCGGAGTTGCTCCTGTTGTACGTAATAAATCGGTATTGATATTGTACCAAGCTATTTTTGCACGATTATAACCATTTTCAAGATTATTAAACAAATCTCCTTCGGGGAATAAATCCGGCTGCCCGCGGGGTGTACTGGCAATTACCCATGAGTATTGCGTTTTAAGATCGATTGATGTTTTAGTCCCCTCAAAATCATCTATATATGAATTTCCGTTTTTTCCAATGGTTTTTGAATGCCCGGGGATAAGTTGTGCAAACTCTCCATTTACTTCAATGGTTGATGTTTCTTTTGTTTCGATAAAAGGAAGGGCATCAATGAGTTTGGTAAGCAAAGGAAATTCTGTACTGTAATTGCCGTCAAAACCCCAAATTGTATTTGAAATAGGTTCATCTCCAATGTTCACTTTATTGGTTAGGGGTTTTTCACTCAGATGTAAAATAGTTCCTCCCAATGTAAAATTATCCGAAATAATGTAGTCTAAATGCGTTCCTAACAAAGTTTTCCGGTTAAAATTCATAAAAGTATTACTTTCCATACTAATTTGTATTGGTGTCCCCGATTCTAACAGCCCATGATTTAGGATATTTACCTTACCAATATTATAATCAACAATGTAGTCAGTACCTTCTATTAGCTCAGCACCATTGGCAGTAACTTTTACCGATCCTTCGGGAATATTTATAGCATTTAACGAAATTTCAGAACCTCCACTTGAACGATAGCTTACTTTCATTAAAAATTTGCTTTGTTCGGCATTTTGTTCGGCAATGCTTTGGGTAGAGTCATATAGTTCTTCAAATACGTAATCACCGGCAATTGCATCATCTCCAATTTTTTCTCTTAAATGAGCACCAAAAGGTTCTCTTACCGGAAAAATTATTCTTCCGTTGGATGCATTTATAGTAACTTTGTCAATAAAATCAAAAATACCATCAGGTTGTGGGTCTAATTGCACATTTACCTGATCAAGCCCCATTACTTTAAGTAAAGGAATACCTTTTATATTACCTTTATCAATATAATTTACTGTTGTACCCGATTTATCGTTATTATAATAAATATCCATGTAAAAATCTTCGCTATTTACACGATAAGAACCAATATTGTAAATATTTTTCATCATTAAATCCCATGTAGGGATATTGGGTATCATTGCCGGACCTTTTAACATTTTTAGTATCAGTGTAGCAGGGGCATCGATTCCACTGTTTGAAAACTCACCGACTGTATATACTTTTCCTGCAACTGTATATTCATAAGCAACAGCAAGCACTTCATCATCGTTTAATGGTGTTTTTAATGAAATATAACCTAATTTATTGTTTATTTCATACTCAGAGGGTGAAAGTAAACGGGCATTTTCAATTTTTGTATAATCAATAATTGGTGCAAAATTATCGCTGGCAAGTAAAGGATTTAAAGTTGCAGAAACCTGATTTATATCTCTTATACCTTGATATGTTGTATTCATATCAGCATATAGATTATTCAAATCGTTATAAGGATACGCACCTTGTCCTGTTTGATGAAAAAGTCCTGTAGCATATATATTGTTTTGATCCTCGGCTAAATCCATAAAGGCAATGATGTTGCGTGAATTATCAAAATCGCCTGTTTTGTTGGTTACCCAAACTTCTATACGTGTAATATTTACGCCTGTATTGATGATTGGAAGATTAGCCAGTGCTTTGTCATAATTATCTTTAAAAAATTGTGAAAGAAAAAAATGTCGGTTGCTTTCATAATCAACAGCATTAATCTCTACATCGGTAATTTGTGCCCCCCCTTCAATATTAATTACTTTTGATTCAGATTTTTGTTGTGAAAAAATACTTGTAACTCTTAACTTCCCAAATTGCAAAGCCGTTTTAACCCCAAAAAGGCTTAAACTACCGTTTATTAAAGTTCCTGTAAGTGGAAGCGAAACATTTCCGGCTTCGATAGTTTGTATCAGTTCATCTTCATCTCCTGTGTAAGAAATAGTTGTTTGATTTTCAAAGTCAAAATTTGCTTCTGTATTGTAATTAATTCCTACTTTCATTTTATCTCCGATATTTCCGGTAACTCCCATTTGAATTTTCATATCAAAATCAAAGGTAGTACTACGTTGGAGTTTTACCGGCAGGGTAGGGTTTTCAATTTTAGAAATATTAATTCCAAAAATTAGCTCAGCAGAACCTTGGGGTTTAATATCAATTACATTTGACCCAAATATTTTGTCAAAGCCTTTAATATTTACATTTAGTTTCGGATTTAGATATTGGTTTAAGAAAGATTCTCCCTGAGTTAAATTAGTTTGTGTTTTTCTTTGTAATGTCCAGTAATTGTCGATGTCGTTCTTTCGTGAATATGCACGATATTCATCGAAAGACATAACTGTTGGTGTTCGATAATCAATATTTCCCAGCTTTTGTTTTATTTCATATTCTCCTGTAAAAGGATTAAATTCAACTTCGGTATGAATATTTGAAGGATTGGACAAAAATAAAGGTGATGCTTCTTCTTCTCCTGCATAAATATCAGATTCGTCTTTAAAAGGGTAAGGTAGTTTAATGGTATCTTCATTAATTGTATCAGGAGGGAATACCGAAAAATCAACGGTTAAATTATTATTACCGGATGAAACAACGGTATTTGCACCCAAAACAATGTACAAAAACATTAATATTAATGAAACGGGAAATATGTGGTAGCTATTGCTTTTCAACTACTTAACATTTATCAAGGTTTGTGATATAATTCTTAATAACGCAATTAAAGTTTTTTTAGTGCAATTTTTATTAATTCTTCAACAGATAAATTTGAATTTTCTTTAATAATTACATTCAAGGCTTTTTCCACTGCATTTTTATTAAAGCCAAGCATTACCAGTGCCGAGGCAGCTTCTTCTTTTTTGCTTCCGCTTTCAGAAAATCCGGGTATTGAACTGTCTAATTCTTTACCAATTTTATCTTTTAAATCAATAATTACCCTTTGAGCGGTTTTTAAGCCAATGCCTTTAACACTTTTTAAAATATTTACATTTCCTTCGAGAATAGCTGTTTGCAACTCAATAGGTTGTAATGATGAAAGCATCATGCGAGCGGTATTAGCACCAATTCCTGAAACACTGATTAATAAACGAAAAATTTCCCGCTCTTTTTTATCCATAAAACCATAAAGTAGCTGTATATCTTCGCGAACTACATGATGCAAAAAAAGTTTAGCACCTTCTTTCCCTTCTAAAAAAGAGTATGTATTCAACGAAATATTAATGAAGTAGGCAATATTTCCGGTATCAATTACTGCATATGTAGGATTTAGTTCAGTAATTTGCCCTTGTATATATTCGTACATTTATAAAAGTGTTAAAAAATGTTAAAATCAGAGTACGAAAATATATAAAATAAGCTAATTAAGAAAATGAGGTGTTATTTTATCAGAGAAATTGTATTCAAAATTAATTGTTTAATGGGTGTTCATGAGTTTTACTCTAATCGCTCTGAGCAATTACATTGCTTTTAAGGTGGAATAATTAACTTGCTAATATCATCACTTACAGGATTATATTTCTACAAAAATAAAAGCGAGGATTATCATTACAAAAATTTCTAATTTTTGTAATGATAATCCTAAGC
>JALWNR010000385.1 GCA_027083715.1 Bacteroidales bacterium | reverse complement strand
ATCTTTTTCTGCTCTGTCCTATTTATTAGCTCTTTTCACGCTATTCTTTTATATTTATTTTTTATCGAAAAGATACCATTACTATTTTTATATAATTATGATAATGATAAGTTCAGTCTATGTGGTATTATTTACAAACGCTGAACTGAAACAAAAAGAACAAAACAAGGCAAAAATATTAATTTCAAAATTACAAACCGAGCGCGATTTAATTGTTGAGCATCTTTTAAGTACCCTTCAACAAAAAATTAAAAATGATAAAGTGCTGGATAGTTTAGTTCATTCACAAAACAAACAACAGATGGACTTAATTTACAACTATCTGATAAAAAAACATTTTAAAGGATATTTTAAAAAATATGATTTAGATATTTTGCTTTGCAGTGATGGTATTGAGTTTGACAAACATAATCAATTGCAATATTGTGCCGGTTATTATGCCGAACAAGTGGACAAGTATGGTAAAAAACTGCAAGGGTCTGACTTTTACTATATGGATAATCATAATGGAAGAGTCAGCTATTTTGGAGCAATCAATTATTATGATACAGTGCCGAAATACAGCTTATATATAATGCTTGATTCTAAGTTAATTACAGGAGAAATAGGTTACCCTGACTTATTAATTGAAGGAAAAATTAAAACCAGCAATAATTTAAGTCGATATTCTTATGCAAAATATAGTAATGGTGAATTAAAAAGCCGTTTTGGAAATTTTCCTTACGATCTGAACGACAAAATGTTTACAAAACAACCCGTCGGTTATTCAATGATAACAATCGATAATTACAATCATTTTATTTATAAAACACAGGATAATAATTTAATAGTCCTTTCAAAAATCAAAACCAAAACACTGGATTTAATCATCGCTTTTTCGTATGTATTTGTATTTTTTAATTTACTTCTACTTTTAAGCCTTTCAATTATCAACCTACATTCACTAATTTATCAAGCACAACTAAATTTTGAGAATAAACTTTTAATGTCAATGATTTTTGTACTCACCCTATCTTTTTTAATGGTAGGAGCCGGAACAGTTTATTATAATATTCAACAATTTGAGAAAAAAAACAACAAAAACATTACGGAAAAACTTGAATCAGTGCTTAAAAACATTCAATTAGACAGTTTTTTAATCTATCCGGCAGATAGCTTAATCTACAAGCAAAAGCTAAATGAATTATTACGTAAACAAGCAGATGTTTTTTATACTGATATTAATTTGTATAATTTGCAAGGCAAATTAATCGCATCATCACGTCCAGAA
Source organism: Bacteroidales bacterium (assembly GCA_027083715.1). GTDB lineage: Bacteria > Bacteroidota > Bacteroidia > Bacteroidales > NBLH01 > NBLH01. The sequence continues at coordinate 2,797 of JALWNR010000385.1, read as the reverse complement.
ATTTTCAACAAAGGCTTAATAGGTAATTTAATGAATCCCGAAGCATACCGACAAATGCGCATTAACGAAAAAGTACAATACATCCGACAAGAACACATTGGAAATCTGGAATATACATCAGCATATGCTTTATATAGAGATACAAACAACCAAAAACTTGCCTATTTAAATCTACCGCATTTTACCCAACCGGGTGCGCTTCGTAAAGAAATTTCAAACCTGATTGTTGCAGTAATTAATTTATTTGTAGTACTTTTTATTATTGCAGGTGCAGTTGCATTTTTTATGTCAAATAAAATCACCCAACCACTGCGCATGCTTCAAAATAAGTTTATGGCTGTTGAACTGGGAATGCAAAGCGAGCAAATCAGTTACAACAAAAAAGATGAAATTGGTGCGCTGGTAAACGAATATAACCGAATGGTGGTGAAATTAGCTGAAAACGTAGAACTTTTAGCAAAAACAGAACGTGAAAGTGCTTGGCGCGAAATGGCAAAACAAGTTGCCCATGAAATTAAAAATCCGTTAACACCCATGAAATTAAGCGTTCAATTTTTACAACTCTTATGGCAAGACAAAGATGCAAATTATAAAAAAAAAATGGAAAAGTACACCCAAGCACTTATTGACCAAATTAATACATTATCAAACATAGCAAATGAGTTCTCAAGTTTTGCAAAAATGCCAAAACCACATAACGAGCAAGTTAACCTTGTTGAAAAACTGGAAAATACCGTTAATTTGTTTTCACATAACGATAATGTGTCAATTAGTATTGATTTAAATAATATCAGTAAACTACATATTATTGCCGATAAAGAACAAATTTCACGAGTATTTAACAACCTTATCAAAAACGCCATACAGGCTATTCCTTCTGACAGGAAAGGAAAAATTCATGTAAATTTACAACACATAAAGGATAAAGCACTTATCATTATCAAAGATAATGGCGGTGGAATTTCAGAAGAGCAAAAAGAAAAATTATTTATACCAAATTTCACTACTAAATCAACAGGAATGGGATTAGGTTTACCTATGGTAAAACAAATTGTGGAAAGTGCAGGTGGTAAAATCTGGTTTGAAAGTACTTTAAATATCGGAACTGAATTTTATATTGAGCTGCCGATAGCGGAATAAATATAAAAACCACATCAAAAGTTTCCTTTTATGAAACTTTTATCAGATCTTTGTACCAAAATGAAAGTTCATTTACCGCAATAATTCATCAAAAAATGGAGAAATTAAAATATACAATCATTAAGGATGAAGCTCAACACAAAAAGTATTGTGCGATTTTGGAAAACTTATTACAAGACAAAAACGAAAACTCACAAGATGAAATCGAACTATTGAGTTTACTCATTGAAAAATGGGAAAATGACCGTTATATCTACACAAACCCAGACCCGGTTACACTCATAAAAGAATTGATGACCGCTCACAATTTAAAAGCAAATGATTTGGCAAACATTCTTGGTCTAACAAAAGGAACAATATCAAAAGTTCTTAATTACAAAAAGGGGCTTTCAAAAGAAACGATTAGGAAACTTGCAATGCATTTTAAAGTTAGTCAAGAAATGTTCAACCGACCTTATAAAATATTTCCTGAAACAAATAAAAAATCAGACATTGAATACACCCATTAATTTTTTAAAACACCTTCTCTGATATATTTATCAATCACCTTTGGCACCGGATATTTTTCTATTTCATCAATAGAAATACTTGTATAAGCAGTTTTTTCAAAAAAGTTTTCTGCTACAATTTTATAAAACCGGATATGCAACATCTGGTGCGAAAGTCGATGTTTTATTTCTTCCGAAACATGTTCAATATGCACTTTCCCTTTAAACAGCTTCCGGAAATCATCACCAGAAATTAGTTTTTGTGTGTTTATTTGCTTTTGCGTTTCAATCAAAGGAAATTCATAAAGTCCTTTCCAAATATCATTATTTTTACGTTTTTGCAAAAAAGTATTATTGTTGTCTATTATAATAAGGTAATGCAAATACCTGTTTTTCACTTTCAAGGCTTTCTTTTTTGACGGAAGTTGCAGTACAGTCCCTTTACTCAATGCTAAGCATTGTGTTGAAACAGGGCATTGATTACAATTAGGCTTCGCCGGGATACACACCGTAGCCCCAAACTCCATCATCGCCTGATTAAAATCGCCGGGTGCTTGTTCTTCAATCATGTAAGCAGCTAGTTCTTTAAACCTTTTTTTCCCTTTTGCGGTATCAATAGGGCTGTGTTCATCAAAAAGTCTTGACAATACCCGATACACATTACCGTCAACAGCTGCAATTTGTTCATTAAAAGAAATAGAAGCAATAGCAGCGGCTGTGTATTCTCCAACTCCTTTTAATTTAAGCAAATCTTCATACTTATTAGGGAATGAACCCTTTAATTCATTAACTATAAATTTTGCACTCAAATGCATGTTTCTCGCACGCGAATAATAACCCAGTCCTTGCCATAGTTTTAAAACCTCATTTTCATCCGCTTCGGCAAGAGATTGAACATCAGGAAAACAAGAAATAAAACGATTAAAAAAATCTTTTGCCTGATTAACTCTGGTTTGTTGCAACATAATTTCTGAAACCCAAATTGAGTAAGGGTTTTTCGTATTTCTCCAAACCAGTTCTCTTTTGTTTTTATAATAGTAATCAATGATTATATCAGAAATTTTCATTATTATTTTAAAAGTATAAAAAGTTTTTATAAATTTAATCTATATTTCTACTAATGCAAACCTAAGATTACTATTTTAATAGCAATATCAGATACTTACAAG
>JALWNR010000384.1 GCA_027083715.1 Bacteroidales bacterium | reverse complement strand
GGTTATGGCTGCTCCGGGGGTAGTGGTGGTTTCCAAAATACTTATTCCTCAAACCGAAAAAGTGGATATGGATGTAAAAGTATCTTCTGAAAAAATCGGTAAAAATGTACTGGACGCTATATCAAACGGAACAGGTGAAGGATTACGTTTAGCGGTAAATGTTGCTGCCATGTTACTGGTTTTCATATCATTTATTGCTTTATTTAATTATGTGTTTTTTAAAATTGGCGATTGGACTTCATTGAACGCTGTAATTGCTGATTTTACAGGCGGACAGTATAAAGAACTTTCTTTACAATTTATTTTGGGATATACATTTGCACCGCTTATGTGGCTGCTTGGTGTAGCAAAAGAGGATATTACGCTGGTTGGTCGCGTTTTAGGAGAGAAGCTGATTATGACTGAATTTATTGGTTATGTAAGCCTTGGCGACTTGAAAGCTGCCGGAGCTTTTGTAGAACAAAAATCAGTAATAATGGCAACTTATATGCTTTGCGGATTTGCCAATGTTGCATCTATTGGTATTCAAATAGGCGGTATTGGTGCATTAGCACCCGGAAAAAAGATATTGCTTACTGAGCTGGGCGTAAAAGCATTATTAGCCGGTACGCTTGCTTCCTTGCTTTCGGCAACTATCGTAGGAATGATTTTAGGTTAAATGCAATGAATGAATGATTATATAGTATAAGGATAAGGGAGTGAAGTAAAATTTTAAATTAAAAAAGGCTGTTAAATAAAAAATGCATCAGGATACCTATAAACACAAAGGACAAAGAAAAAAACTCATAGAAGAATTATATAATTCAGGAATTACAGATAAAAGTGTTTTAGAAGCAATGATGAAAATTCCGCGTCATTTTTTTATGGACATCGGATTGGATAAATTGGCTTATCAAAACAAAGCTTTTCCCATTGCTGCCGGACAAACTATTTCTCAACCCTATACAGTAGCTTTTCAAACGCAGTTATTAGAAGTAAAAAAAGGCGCTAAAATCTTAGAAGTAGGTACAGGTTCGGGTTATCAAACAGCTGTTTTACTTGAACTTGGTACAAAAGTTTATACCATCGAAAGACAAAAAGAACTTTATCTGAATGCGCAAGTGCTTCTAAAAACATTAGGCTATAAAGCTAATTTCTTTTATGGTGACGGATATAAAGGCAAGCAAAGCTATGGACCATTTGACGGAATTATTGTTACCGCAGGTGCACCTTTTATTCCTGATGCACTGAAAGAGCAATTAAAAATTGGCGGGATATTAGTTATCCCGGTTGGCGAAAACGATAAACAAATTATGTATAAAATTACCAAAACCGATGAAAACGAATTTAAAGAAGAACAGTTTGGTGATTTTCGTTTTGTACCTATGCTGGAAGGAACGGCTAAGAAATAAAATATAAGCCTTGACAAGATCTAATAAAAATTATTATGATAACTATAAAAACTTTCGTATTTAATCCTTTTCAGGAAAATACCTATTTGCTGTATGATGAAACGGGCGAAGCAGTCATTATTGACCCCGGATGTTATGCAAAAAGTGAAGAAGAGCAACTTTCTGCATTTGTTGAGGCAAATAAGCTGACATTAAAACACCTATTAAATACGCATTCGCATATCGACCATATTTTGGGCAACCATTTTGTAAGTGAGCATTATAGTTTGCCGGTTCAGTCGCATAAAGAGGATGAATTTTTAATTACACGTGCCAAAGAGCAAGCAGTACTATTTGGAATGCAAATAGATGAACCGCCTATGCCGGGCAATTACCTTAATGAAAACGATACTATAAAATTTGGCAATTCCGAATTAAAAATAGCTCATGCTCCGGGGCACTCTCCCGGTAGCTTGATATTTTATAGTGAAAATGAGCGCTTTATGATTGTGGGCGATGTGCTTTTTAATCAAAGTATCGGACGTACTGATTTGCCCGGTGGCAATTTGGATACTTTACTGAAAAGTATTTTTACAAAATTGTTTCCTTTAGGCGATGATATGAAAGTGTATTCGGGTCATGGAGCCACAACTACTATAGGGCAAGAGCGAATTTCAAATCCGTTTTTTTAATTTAAGAAGTCTGTTTTCGAGATTTAACTTTTTCGGCAATAATTTCACCTAAACGGCGAGAAAGAACCTTTAATACATTCTCGCCAAATTTTTCTATTCTTCGAAAGGTGGCAATTTCTACAATACCAATTGTTTCATTTTCACTTATTATAGGAAAAATAACCAAATTTGCAGGCGCAGAGCTTCCCAATCCCGAAAGCACGGTTAAATACCTATCGGGTAAATTGGTAATATTAATCAATTCTTTATTTGCTGCAACCTGTCCGGCAATTCCTACACCTTCCTCAAAATCAGGCACTTCATCTTCCGAGTAAAATGCATAAGTTCCTGCTTTTGAGAAAAGACCGTTTTCATTACGTAGAAACACAATCCCTTGTACTAAATCAAACTGTTTGGCAATATTGGAAAGAAGTTTTTCAGAAAACTCTTTTTTATCTAGTTTTGAATTTAAACCGTTCATAATATTATTAATAGTCCGGTTTCTTTGTTTTTCAATTTCCGAAAGTCTTTTTTGTTCTTCCAAATTTCGTCTTCTTCTTTCCGATTTTGATTTATCTTTTTCTTTTGCAGGAGTTTCAATATATTCTACTTTTTTTCTTGATGCGTACCTAAAAATTATTATCATAAAAACTAATGATATTGCTGCAATAACAATAAACGAACCCATTGCAAATAGTTTTTCATGTTTAGGCAACACATTTTCTTGAACAGCATTTGCCAATTCCATCATTTTAAAAAATATTTTTGCCGACAATGCAATTTGTACCGCAAACAATATTAGAACAGGTATAATAAGTTTAAAATTTTTCATTATTGTATAAATTTTTGCTTAAACGCAATAAATAGCAGGCAAATAAAATGCCCTTTTTATTTTAAATTCACTAAAAATTCAATTATTTTTTCGGCAGTCAGTATCTTATCAATTTCAGTTGCACTAATTGCAGCCGAAGTCATTGTTTTTACTTGACATTCTGCAGGATCCTGTACAATTGTTAAACCACCCTGCCTTTTTACTTCGCGCATACCCAATGCTCCGTCTTTATTAGCTCCTGAAAGTAAAATAGCTATCAGTTTATCTTTGTATGTATAAGCAGCCGAAGCAAAAGATATATCGATTGCCGGACGCGAGTGATTTACCGGTTCTTCGGTAGATAACGCAATGTAATTGCCCAACTCAAAATACATATGGTAATTTGCCGGTGCCAAATAGGCTTTGTGTTGCCTGATAAATTCTTTATCATCGGGTTCAATAACTTTAATATTTGATTTTATTGATAAAGCCTCTACAAAGCCGGCACGGACATGTTTTAGCCGGTGCAAACATAAAAATACCGGCAAATTAAATGACTTTGGTAATGATGATAAAATTCGGGTAACCGTTTGAAAACTACCTGCTGAACCTCCTATTATGATGTATTTGTATGCCAATTGAATTTTAAATTAAATTGTTTTTTTATAAATTTTTTCAGTTTCGCTAATTGTTTCAAACTCTCTATCGTAATCGGAAAAATCCGGTTTTTCTTTGATTCCCAATGTAATAAACCCACCGGTAATTAAATGTTTTTTTAAGATATTTAATGCTTTTACTTTTAGTTGCGGATTATAATATATTGTTTTATTTCTAAATAAAATTAAGTGATACACTACTAGCTTAGCTAGTAGTTTTTATGTAAGTAATAACTAAATCAATTATAGGAAATAACAGGCATCGACCGGATTCGAACCGGTGAACGAAGGCTTTGCAGGCCCCGCCATTAGACCACTCTGGTACGATGCCAAACATGGGGTGGCTGACGGGACTTGAACCCGCGACAACTGGTGCCACAAACCAGGGCTCTACCAACTGAGCTACAGCCACCACAAATGTAGGGCTTATATTATATATTTACTTATAAAAATCAAGGAGAAAATAGAAAAAAAATTCTTGTTTTAAAAAGCTAAATCCTTATAAATTAAGGGATTTTAATTTATAATTTTTTTAAATGTTATATAATCATAAAGAAAT